>JBFMCL010000004.1 GCA_040754395.1 Nitrospirota bacterium
ATTTGGTTGGAAAAAAGCCCATGATAGGTGCACTCGAAGCTTTGAAATCCTCTCTACAGCAGCCTCATCTGCCTGACCAAATGGCGGCTTTTGGTATCTCCGGGACTAAAAAGCAGGGGTTCAAAGCGCTCTTTGCAACCCATCCGAACCTCGATGACCGGATTAATACCCTTATGGAATCGAGGTATCCTGATTACAAGCCCTGATTGGACAGGGCAGATACTTTTTTGCCAACCGGGCGATATCAGATATATTGTCATTTAAGGACAGCCATAATGAGAATTTCCTGTTCAAAGCAACTCGTTGTGAAAAATATCCTAACTTTTGATTGATGAAGAACAGTGCTATGATTATTTCCCTTCGAAGGTAGCAGCAAACATCAGAACGCACATGCAGTTCCAAATTGATATTTCGCACCATGTATGTCAAGGAATATCTTTTTCCATGGATATTCTGGCTTCATGGCATCTTCCTTTTGAATGACAAGAGGATGTTATATTATAAACAATGATGCTTTCAGATGACCATATCCGGAATAAAATTCTCAATGACAAGTATAACTCTATCGTTTTTGATAGAGGAAGAGGCAGAGAATTGTATCTCGTCGGTGGATTTCTCAGGGATACCATATCAGGTGCATATTCAACAGACAGGGATTATGTTCTTTCAGGTGATGTATTTTCTTTTGCATATGATATACAGCAAATGACAGGAGGTACGATTGTAAAATTCAAAAAAGAAAAAATCGTAAGGCTTGTGGTTGAAAAAAACTTCACGCTTGATTTTTCTTCACTTAAAAATACGTTAAAAAAGGATCTTTTAAAAAGGGATTTTTCCATTAACGCCATTGCATGGTCACCTGTTCACGGACTTATTGATCTATGCGGGGGTATATCTGATATCAATACAAGAACTGTCAGATCCATATCCAGAGAGAACTTCATTGCAGATCCTCTGAGAATGCTGCGGGCATACAGATTTGCAGCAGAATTGCAGGGAACTATAGAATCCTCTACAAGAAAACAGATAAAAACTCTGAATAATAAAATAAATAAAGTATCAAATGAAAGAATTACTTTAGAATTGTTTTATTTATTAAACTCAGCGGCTGCAGGAAACTATGTAAAACATTGCCTTAAAGACGGCTTGTTGAATCGCATATTATCATTTTCTTACGATATGTTACAATTTAATGTAAAAGCTATCATTGAACTTGAAAAGCGTTTACTTCAGGTATTGCCGTATACCATTAAAGTTATACTTAATAAAATATTTTCGCAAAATATTACATATAAGGGATTGTTGTGCCTCGAAATGCTTTTTCTTGGTTGTTCAGGGAGAGAAATCAAAAAAGCGTTAAAGAAAATAGCTGTAAGTTCTGTAATATCTAAAAGATTGTATTTATTATCCAAAGAAGAAGCTGAAACACTTCATGATGTTCTTGCAGGAAGCAATGCGCTTTTTGATATTTTCATGTCGCATAAGGATGCATCTGTCGATCTTCTTATTATCATGGACCGTCTTGATTTGTTAAACGAATACTGGAGATTCCAGCGTATCTGGAAAAGAAAACTTATTGATCCGCATGAAATCATGCAGCGTATTCCATCGATTCATAAAGAAAGGTTAGGAAAAGCCATTAGTGAGTTAAAAAAGGCATGCTTTACCGGAAGAGTGAAGACAAAAAAGCAGGCGATTCTTTATCTTGAAAAAGCACAGCTTCATTAAGCATAAGATAAATAATATGAATATTGAACTATTCATAATTTAACATAATATATCTTATCAGTCGTATTAAATTAACAGACATTGTTGATAAGCTGTTATTAACCATGTTCAGAAACCCCTTCCTTCCCTTGTTGTTTATGGGATTAAACGCATTTGATTAGGTTTTAGGCAGTAATAATATATTGAAATAATAATAACTTATGTATTCCTGATGGGAATTCCAACGAGTGCATTTTCTTCGATACCGGCAACCCTTACATATATAAGGGATTGCCTTGAAAGGTTATTGCCGGATATCCTTATCTTTAGATAATTGCCGGTTGTCCCCGTGAAGCAGTCATCGTAGACCTTATCTTCGATAATCACATCAAGGGTTTTATGTAATTGCGTCCGCATGTATTCATTTTTTTTCCGGGTGTGTATGAGTTTCAGCGCATACGCCCTTTTTTTCTTTACCTTGAAAGGTATCTGTAAGGGCATTTTCGAAGCTTTTGTACCTGGACGGGATGAGAAGGGAAATATATGAAGATAGGAAAAAGGCATTTCCTCAAGAAAATTATTGGTATTTTCGAATTCCTTCTCCCCTTCACCAGGAAAACCCACAATCACATCAGTACCTATCGCAATATCTGGTGATCTTTTTTTAATCTTTTCAATAATATCACGGTATTCCTTTAGAGTATAATGCCTGTTCATTTTTTGTAAAATTGAATCATCCCCGCTCTGTAAAGGTATGTGAAGATGTTTGCATATCCTTGGGTCCTGGATTTGCTCAAGTATTGCATCGGTGAATTCATTTATTTCGAGAGAACTGAGCCTGATTCGTGCGATTTTAGTATTTTTCCGAATAGCATCAAGAAGATGGGAAAGATTTGTCTTAGGAGATATATCCAGACCGTATAACCCTAGATGTACCCCTGTCAGGACAATCTCATGATATCCCGCATCTTCACATTCAAGAATCTGCCTTATGACTTCATGCATCTGTATGCTTTTGGACCTTCCCCTTGCACGAGGCACGATACAATAGGTACAAGCATTGTTACATCCATCCTGCACTTTTATAAATGGTCTGGATCTGCCTGAAGAAACGAAACCTGTGCTTGCATAATATTTAGATAAGATATTGATAATATTGCTTTTCTCCGAATTATTCACAATTCTTGCAGAGCGATCGATCTTGAGAATTTCTTCAGGCCTTATATGTGCATAACATCCGGTAACGATTATCTTAGCACCAGCTTTAATAGCCCTTCTCGTGAGCTGTCTCGATTGATAATCGCTTTTCGCAGTGACGGTGCAGGTATTGATAATGCAGAAATCGGGATGTTCTGATAGACTAACAACCTCTATCCCCTGCTTCCTGAGATCTCCTTCTAAAATTGCGCTTTCCGCCTGATTGACTTTGCAGCCGAGGGTAAGTACTGAAATTTTCACTTTTACAAAGGTTTCCCTTCGAGAGAATGCTTTCTTCCCCTGATTATCCTGACGGAAACCATGGAGCCCTTGGTATAACCATTCCCTGCAACGTTTACTATTTTATTCGTCCTCGTCCTTCCGGACATTTTATTCCTGTCGGTTTCACTCCGTCCCTCTATCAGTATTTCCTGAATAGTGCCTTCAAGTAACTTATTTTTTCCGGATGTTATTTTGTCCTGTATCAGGAGAATTTCGTTAAGACGATTTGCCTTAATGCCTTCAGCAACCTGATCATCCATTTCCGCAGCTTTTGTCCATGGTCTTTCAGAATATTTGAAGGCAAAAATACCATCGAATTCGATTTCCCTGAGGGCGCTCATTGTTGCTTTATGGTCTCCCTCGGTCTCTCCGGGGAACCCCGCGATTATATCTGTAGTGATTGCGATCCCAGGAACTTTTCTGCGCAATTTCTCAATTCCTTCAAGATACTGATCATATGAATATCCCCTGTTCATACGATGTAAAATCCTGCTTGAACCGGATTGTATCGGGAGATGAATGTGTTCACATACCGAATGAAGGGAGGATATCGCTGAGATGAGTTCATCAGAAAGATCCCTCGGGTGGGAGGTAACGAACCGTATTCTCTCAATCCCCTGTATTGCATCAAGCATTTCGAGAAGCGCAGAAAAGCCGATATCACTTCTGTATGAATTCACATTCTGTCCGAGAAGAGTAACCTCTTTATACTCCATCCGTGCCAGTTCCTCTACCTCCGCACGAATATTTGCACTCGGTCTTGACCTTTCACGGCCTCTTGTGAAGGGCACAATACAATAGCTGCAGTAATTATTGCACCCGTACATGATAGTCACCCATGCCCTCGCACCGTCACCCCTTTTCACCGGAAGATCGTGCAGGGCAATCGCCGGATTGCCATGCACTGCAACTATAGGTGTTTTTTGTGCTGCCATTGTACCCAGGGCATGAATATTTTCTGGTCCGAAAACCATGTCAACATGGGGAGCATGTTTGAAAATCTTTTCCCCTTCCTGCTGAGCTATACAGCCTGCCACAATGATTCTGGTACCGGGCCTCTTCTTCTTGAGAGATTTAATCCGGCCAAGCTCGCTGTAGAACTTCTGTTCGGCCTTCTGCCGTATGCTGCATGTATTGAATATGACAATATCAGCGTTTCCTACATTGTCGGTTGCTGTATAACCCTGCTTCTCCATAATCCCGAGTATTTTCTCCGAATCATGGACATTCATCTGACATCCGAAAGTCTTGATATAGACGGTTCTTTCCATAAAAAAATGTAACATGTATTATCCTTCCGATACAAGGCCAATCATCAGATAAATACTTTTATCCTTGACAGAGGCAGCAGGATTTGATACCGTGGATTTCAAAATATATTTGCATTATCGGGAAAGGTGTTAGACTAAGAAATTCGTTTCCCGCACATCCCTAGATCCCTACGTAAACCGCACAGGGATTGTTGAAATATTGAACGTCATAATTCTATTATAGAACATGATTGGCACATTACTGAGTAAAGTATTCGGAACCAAGAATGAGCGCGAACTGAAACGATTGTGGCCGCTCGTCGAACGCGTTAATTCGTTAGAATCACCAATATCCGCCCTTTCTGAAGAGGAGTTAAGAAAAAAGTCAGGAGAATTCAGGGGGAGGCTTGGGAACGGAGAATCCCTGAGCGACCTTCTTCCCGAGGCCTTTGCCGTTGTTCGTGAAGTATCGAGAAGAAAACTGAATATGAGGCATTTTGATGTACAGATCCTCGGCGGCGTGGTTCTTCACGAAGGGAAAATAGCCGAAATGAAGACCGGTGAAGGAAAAACGCTTGTAGCCACCCTCCCCGTCTACCTCAATGCGCTTGAAGGAAAAGGGGTCCATGTGATCACTGTCAATGACTATCTTGCAAAAAGGGATACACAGTGGATGGGCCCAATCTATAACTTTCTTGGTCTTTCCGTGGGTGTTATTCAGCATGATGTCTCTTTCATTTTTGATCCTTCCTATCTCTCCACGGACAAGAGGCTTGATTATCTCAAACCCTGCTCCCGCCAAGAGGCATACTCTGCTGACATCACCTACGGAACAAACAATGAATTCGGGTTTGACTATCTTAGGGACAACATGAAATATGATATCTCTGACTACTGTCAGCGTGAGCTGTATTATGCCATTGTTGATGAGGTTGACAGTATCCTCATTGATGAAGCGAGAACCCCGCTCATTATTTCGGGACCTTCGGAGGAATCTACTGACAAATATTACAGGATCGACAAAATTATACCAGGCCTCAGGAAGGATACCGACTTTACGATTGATGAAAAGGCAAGAACAGCTGTTCTTACTGAAGAAGGAAATATTAAGGTTGAACGCTCCCTCGGTGCCGGAAATCTGTATGATCCCTCGAATATAGAACTCGTCCATCATGTCCTGCAGGCATTAAAGGCGCATGCCCTGTTCAAAAGGGATGTCGATTACGTTGTGAAGGACGGGGAGGTCATTATCGTGGATGAATTTACCGGCAGGCTTATGCCCGGTAGGCGCTGGTCCGACGGACTCCACCAGGCAGTTGAAGCAAAAGAAGGTGTCAGAATCGAAAGTGAAAATCAGACTTTGGCAACCATTACATTTCAGAACTATTTCAGGATGTACAAGAAGCTGGCGGGAATGACCGGTACGGCAGATACAGAAGCCGAGGAATTTGCAAAAATCTACAATCTTGAAGTTATGGTTATACCCACCAACAAGCCTATGATCAGGGAAGACCATCCTGATATGATCTATAAAACCGAGAAGGCAAAATACAATGCCGTGATACATGAAATTGAGGAGCTCCATGCAAAGGGCCAGCCTGTCCTTGTCGGAACAATTTCCATAGAAAAATCTGAGTACCTGAGTTACCTCCTGAAGAAGAAGGGCATTGCTCATGCGGTTCTGAATGCGAAATATCATGAGCGAGAGGCTGAAATTATTGCACAGGCAGGGAGATCCGCCGCAGTAACCATAGCCACAAATATGGCAGGAAGAGGAACTGATATCGTACTGGGGGGAAACCCTGAAGGACTTGCACGTGAAATGCTGAGAGATTCACAGGAATACTCTGAAGATGACTGGAAACACACTCTCTCAAAGGCCGATGCAATATGCAAACAGAACAGGGAAAACGTAGTATCTTCAGGGGGCCTTCATATCCTCGGAACTGAACGACATGAAGCGAGAAGGATTGACAACCAGTTGCGTGGCCGTTCAGGAAGGCAGGGAGACGCCGGTTCCTCCAGATTCTATCTCTCTCTTGAAGATGATCTGATGAGGATATTCGGGTCAGACAGAATCTCCGGACTCATGGGCAAACTCGGCATGGAAGAAGACATCCCGATTGAAAACAAGATGATCACTAAAGCGATAGAAAACGCCCAAAAACGTGTCGAAGCACACAATTTTGACATCAGAAAGCACCTTCTCGAATATGACGACGTAATGAACAAGCAGAGGTCAGAAATTTATTCTTTCAGAAAAGAGATACTCCAGGGTGAAAATCTCAAAGACCGCATAATGAGCATGACCGATGAGGTACTGGACGAATTGCTCTTTATTTACTGCCCTTCCGAAAAATATATTGAAGAATGGGACATGAAAGGTCTTAAGGATGCACTCTTCGGGGTGTTTTCTCTTTCGCCTGAGCTCTCACCCTCAAATCAGGAATCCCTCCGTGAAACCCTTCTTTCTGAAGTAAGACGTGCATACGAGAAAAAGGAGACTGAGGTTGACAGTGATGTCATGAGATATCTGGAAAGGGTAGTTCTTCTCCAGATAATCGATACTCAGTGGAAGGATCATCTTCTTGCCATGGATCATCTTAAGGAAGGAATAGGCCTAAGGGGATACGGACAAAAGGACCCTTTGGTTGAGTACAAAAAAGAGGCATTCGATATCTTTGCCGAAATGTCGTCAAGGATAAATACTGAAGTTGTCAGGAGGATCTTCAAAATACAGATTGAAAAAAAGGAGAGCATTCAGAGGGAACCTGCAAAACAGTCAAGGTTCAGTTATAACAGAGGTGAAGGGTCCGGGCCGGCTCAGGCGGTAAGACGCGGGAAAAAAGTAGGAAGAAACGACCCATGTCCATGCGGAAGCGGAAAAAAGTACAAAAAATGCTGCGGTGTGAATGCATAAAATAGCCCTGATAGGAAAAAGTGCGCAAAAGACCGAATATGAGGAAGCTCTTATTGCACTTGGACACCACGTCAGCAAGTATGATTCGATAGAAAAAGTCCTCCCTTTCTTGGTAGAAAAGGCAGATGTTATTATCATTGACAAAACAATGAACAGTTCACCCTCTTTCAGGGATTTCCTGAAGGCATCGAAAAACATCCCGAAAATAATCATCTCAGACAGCTACTCTTTCAGAGGTTTTACTCCATGGATCAGGGAACCCCTTTCTTATCCGCTGTATGTCCCCTCTCCCAGCGTGCTTCTGAATTATATCAAGAAATCATTGAAAGAAAGCTCACTTTTTCACGAGAACAACAGAATAAAGACTGACTTGCTGCTGGCAAAACGCGAGCTCAATTTTTATCAGGAAGTGAGCAAAGCCCTCACGTCATCTCTGGATCTGAACGATGTGCTCACGAGAATTATGAGGAAAATAAAGGCGATGACAAAAGCAGAAGCCTGGTCTGTCCTTCTTGTTGACCAGGAAACAGGGGAACTTGTTTTCGAAAAGACCGATGTGCCCAAGACAAAAGGAATGCAGAAATTCCGGATGAAAATGGGTGAGGGCATCGCCGGCTGGGTTGCCAAGGAAGGCATCCCTGTTGTCGTTCCTGACGTTTCAAAAGATGAGCGTTTTCTCGGTAAGATCGACAGGGCGATACATTTCAAGACCAAATCCCTTATCTGCGTGCCGATCAAGACAAATGAACAGGTACTCGGCGTCATCGAACTTGTCAACAAAACAACAGGAGGGCATTTTGTCAAAGAAGACCTTGACCTCTTAATGAGACTGGTCGATCAGACAGCGATTGTTATTGAAAAGACATCCCTATACCAAAAGATGACCGAACTTGCCATAACTGATGACCTTACAAAGCTTTTCAATACAAGGTATCTTAACAGGACCATAGAGATTGAGATACAGCGGTCCAGCAGATACGGCACATCACTCTCCCTGATATTCATGGACGTCGACCATTTCAAGCGTATCAATGACAGCTACGGTCATCTCATTGGCAGCAAGGTGCTTGTTGAGGTAGGCCAGCTTCTCCTGAAAAGCCTCCGTACGGTTGATATTGTTGCACGGTACGGGGGCGATGAATTTGTCATCGTACTTCCGCAGACTCCGCCTGAGGCAGCAACGCAGATTGCGGAAAGGATGAGAAAGGCCATCGAACAGAATTCATTTCTGAAAAAAGAAGGGTATGCCCTTAAAATGACCGCAAGTTTTGGAGTGGCTTCCTATCCCGAAAGTGCAAAATCCAAGGAAGAACTCGTAAAAATTGCTGATGATGCAATGTACCGGGTGAAGCACCATACAAGAAATGCGGTGTATGCTATAGTATAAGCCATGGCACTGTTTAATTACGCAACCAAGGAAATCACCATAAAAATTGTATACTATGGCCCCGGGCTAAGTGGCAAAACCACCAATCTTCAGTATTTGCATTCCATCTTTGACCCCTCCAAGAGGGGAAAATTGCTTTCACTGGCTACAGAGGCTGACAGGACATTGTTTTTTGACTTCCTGCCGGTTGAACTTGGAAAGATCCATGATTTTTCCATCAGGTTTCAGCTTTATACAGTTCCCGGTCAGGTCAGGTACAATGCAACAAGGAAACTCGTACTCAAAGGTGCAGATGCCATTGTATTTGTGGCAGACTCGCAGCGCGAGATGAGAGAACAGAATATCGAAAGTCTACAGAACATGAATGATAATCTTCTCGCAAACAACATTAATCCAGAGGACATCCCTGTGGTGCTTCAATACAACAAAAGGGATCTCTCGAACATTCTTTCAGTACAGGAAATGAACGGGTATCTTAATGAGAACAATAAATATGACTTCAGGGAAGCGATCGCTATCAGCGGTGACGGAGTCGAGGATACCTTTCAGCATATAACCCGTCTGGTTATCGAGGGCATATCAAGAAAACACAAGATCGTGGTGCAATCAGCAAAAGATGTATCGGAACCTGAACGGAAAGAAAAGAAACCCGAAGAACAGGTCACTGCAAAAGAGCCACGCAAAAAACCCGATGCTGCATCCCCGATTTTTCAGACAACACGATATGAAGACAGGGAAATAGAGGTTCAGGAGCGCCAATATGATTTATCGGAATCTGCACCTGAGACCATTCAACAGTTTGTCTATGAAGAAACTTCCCGCCCTGAAGAAGCATTGGCAAAAGAAGTCAAGGAAGACAAGGAGATACCTGCAATATCTGAAGCAAAACTTGATGCTTTGGTCAATGGGGTTGCCGAAATATCGCTCATGATAAAGGAGCTAAGCAGTGCCCTTTCGCAGATTCAGAATGAAATGAAGGATTTCAAAAAAGAACAGAGAGAGACCAATGGTCTGCTCAGGGAGCTTTTAGGAAGTCTCGAAAACATCAAAGTAAAAAAAAGATGGTTCCGTTTTTCCTGATCAGATCAGATCTTCTCCAGTGACTTGATCAGCGCTTCTGCCTTTTTCAGTGTCTCGTAATACTCTTTCTCAGGATCCGAATCTGCAACAATTCCCGCGCCTGCCTGCACATAGGCAATATCGTCTTTTATCACGAACGTTCTGATCACGATATTCAGATCCATGTCTCCTGAAAAACTGAAATATCCGATGGATCCTGTATAGAATCCGCGCCTGACCGGCTCCAGTTCATCAATAATCTGCATGCATCGGACTTTCGGCACACCTGTTATGGTACCACCAGGAAAGGCTGCCTTAACTGCATCATAACAGTCCTTTGATGTTGACAGGGTTCCGAGCACGTTTGAAACAATGTGAATTACATGAGAATAATCCTCTGTAATCATCAATTCGTCAACTGTCACGGAACCGTATGCAGAGACCCTTCCGAGATCATTCCTCTCAAGGTCTATCAGCATGATATGTTCTGCCCTCTCCTTCTCGTTCAGCAGCAGTTCTGTACGCATTCTTTCGTCCTCACTCCGGTTTCTGCCCCTTGGTCGTGTACCTGCAATAGGTCTTGTATCGACAGATCTTCCTCTGACTCTCAGCAGCCTTTCCGGTGATGAACTGACTATTGTGTATTCACCGAAATCACAATAAGCGGCAAATGGAGACGGATTGATCGACCTCAATATCCTGTAGAGTTCCCAGGAGTCTCTTCCGTTGAGATACGCCGAAACCCTCTGTGAAAGATTTGCCTGAAATATGTCGCCTGCGGCTATGTATTCCTTCGCCCTCCGTACAATGTCCATATATACGCGTTTTTTCATCTCATGGACGACATCGATCTTGCGTCCCCGCATAACATGTCTTTCGTAAGATTCATTAGGGTAAATATCCGGCTTATGTCTTTTGATCCTTTTGCGCGTGTGATCGATTTCCGCTTCAGCCTCAGCATATTTCTGATTCCAGTCTATTTCTCGATATGATACCGCCGGATCAATAGCCTCCGGCAGCCCAGGGCATATTATTATCCAGCTCTGCTGCCTGATGTGATCAATAACGATCAATTTGTTAATCATCAGGAAATGCGCATCGGGAAAACCGAGATCATCTACGGCCTTTCTCGGAAGATTTTCGAAATAATGTGCAAAATCATACCCCAGGATTCCAACGAATCCTCCCTGAAATGGCCCGAGATGTGCGTGGGGTATCTGACGATATTTCTTCATCAGCGTTTTTAATATATCCAATGGCTGACGGGATACTATTTCTATATCATGATTCGATTTGATCTCTATCAGCCCTTTTTTTATCATGATTTCCATGCATGGATCAAAACCGATGAAAGAATATCGTGCGATTTTTTCAGGACCTTTAATACTTTCCAGGAGAAAACTCTTTTTGTCTTTGAGCGGTTCATATAATAAATACGGCGGAGAATATGTTATTTCACCGCAAACAGGCACAATGCCCTCATTTCTTGCTTTATCTATGAAATCTTTTTGAGAGGGAATTATCATCTCTTACAGGATCTCCCGTAAAAAAATATTATATACCAAACAGCTTTGTCAGATATTACCCTAAAAAACAATTCTTTTGCAGAGATGTTATACTCGGAACCTTAATATGTAGTAATTGTACTACATGTAGTTTTCTTGATTATGACACGATACTGTCGTTTTTGACGATATTATTTCATAATGGTTTGTGATAATGTGATAGAGACGAGGATAATCATGATGCCGGAGAGAGGATATGATCAGGCTTGAATGTCCTGCATGCAGAAAAGATTCTTACAGTGCATCAGTAAGGGACTTCAGACAATGTCCTTACTGCAGAACATTTTTCAGCGGAAAATACGGCATAGAAAAACGACGTGATGCAAGAGTTAGCAAGGATATCCCGGTTGTGCTCTCCTACCATGAAAAAAACCTCAGCGCGAACCTAGTCGACATTTCTGTCAATGGTGTCAGCATCAGGATTCCAGGCAATGAATATCTTCCTGTAGGTGAAATAATACATCTCAATATACGTGATTCATCTGCAGAAGCCCAGGTCAAGTGGATAATAAACAACGACACCCCTTCTGTTACCATGGCAGGGTTCAGAATTGTGAACGGTCAATTGAATCCCTGAAAAACACACAAAAACAATGCGCGGTGTGTCCTTACAACAAGTGCTGCACAAAACGTGTAAACGCCTTATCTTTTTCAGTAAGTTCGATGCCGGTTCCAAATAGCCAGTTCGCTTCTGTTATCTTTGCATTTCTTTTCACAATTCCCTTGAGAGAGGCAATCCCTTCACCGGGAAGATAAAGGTCTATTGAAAGCACCTTTTCATTCGGCAGTAGCACACCCCGCACAAACAAGCCGTTGTAGGAAATATCCCCGGTTATACCCCCACAATAGAAATTTTCTGAATAGATTTTCACCAGCAGCTTCTTCGCAAACCTTCTGTTTTTTCTCAAATCCATGAATTATCTTCAATACCTTATAACATGCCGGATTGTGTTTCCTGGCCATGATCCTGTCCCGTACGAAATAGTCTTCTCATGTATTCAGGCATAAACACGTTAAATGTTGCGCAGAATATTGTCTCTGTTTTCAGGCTGTCAGCATTTCAAGCTCAATCAGTTCTATGGCTTTCCGGGGATCAGGTTGCTGAAAGACCGCACGGCCTAATACGAGGTAATCAGCCCCTTGCCTTATCGCATCTTTTGGGGTCACTGTTCTCATTTGGTCATCAGGAGGTGACCATGAGGGTCGTATGCCCGGTGTTATAATGAGAAAATCTTTCCCGCAACAGTCTCTTATCATCTCAGCCTCTCTGGCGGATGCCACCACCCCGTCAAGCCCGGCATTTAAGGCGAGTGTGGCCAAATGACGCACATGAGTTCTCAGGCCATGCTGAATTCCGAATTCCTCTCTTAGTGTTTCACGTGAAAGACTTGTTAACACTGTAACACCGAGCATGATTGGCCTCTGGATATTCTCCTTAAGGCAGAACTCAACAACCTTTCCCCTGCATCGTTGCATCATCTCAAATCCCCCGGATGCATGCACATTAAACATATGTATTCCAAGTGCTGTCACGGAAACCGATGCCTTAGAGACGGTATTCGGTATATCATGGAATTTTAGGTCGAGAAAAACTTTTTTCCCTTTGTTATTAATCTCTTCGACAATTTTTGGGCCGCAGGATGTAAATAATTCAAGTCCTACTTTAAATATATCTATGTAATCCATGAATTTATCTACTATTTCCAAAGCATATCCATGATCTGACAGATCAAGTGCAAGAATAAGCTTTTTTGTTTTTGACATACCGCATCCTTTCAGTGATATCACGCGTGAATCACATTTTCGCGAGAGTTATCCCCTTCTGTGACTGGTATTTCCCCGCCTTATCAGCATATGATTTTTCGCATACATCCGAAGCCTCCAGAAAGACAAGCTGCGCTATTCCCTCATTCGCATATAATTTTGCGGGAAGTGGTGAGGTATTGGATATTTCAATTGTCACATACCCTTCCCATTCCGGCTCAAGAGGTGTCACATTTACTATAATGCCACATCTGGCATAGGTAGATTTCCCAAGACATATTACAAGGACATTCCTTGGGATCCTGAAATATTCTGCAGAACGCCCGAGAACAAATGAATTCGGAGGAATAATGCAGGTCTCTCCCTTGAAATCAATAAAACTCTCTGTACCAAAATTCTTCGGATCAATGAGAGTTGCAGTAATACAGGAAAGCACCTTGAATTCATCGGAAATCCTCATATCGTAGCCGTATGAACTTACCCCGTAAGATATGACACCTTTTCTGATCTGTTCTTTGTCAAAAGGGGTAATCATACCCTTTTCTGCCATTTCCTTTATCCATCGGTCATTTTTTACCATTGAACGGAAACTCCTTCAGGAAATTATTATTTGCTCGGAGATTACCATAAAGACATACTGCATGACAAGCACCCCTGAAGATATGGCCGATATCCTGGGCTGAAGACTGAAAAAGACAGGGAATGAATAAAAACGCTACTGTTTCTTCTTTGTTGTTCTTTTTTTTGCTTTCTTAGGCAGCTTCTCTCGTTTTTCTTCTGCTGACAACGCTTCAAGATACTGATTGAAATATCCGAGAGTTTCCTTTGCGACATCCTCCTGCAGCTTCTGAATCGCAAAGCCGGCATGCACTATTACATAATCCCCAACATTTACCTCATTCTCAAGCAGCATAAGGCTTATATCGCGCCGAGCGCCATATACATCAATAACAGCCCTCGAATCCTCAATGCTGATAATTTTTGATGGTATTGCAAGGCACATTTCTTTACTCCTCCAGATAAATGGCTTTATTTAATTAAGTATATCATATTTATTAATAAATACGTTTTAGAAAATACAGCGCACTAATCTTTGTATATATCAGCAGGTTTAACTGCTATTCGTTGAGATAGCCTTTTATTTCCTCCTCTGCAGTCTGCAAAGCAAATTCATCAAAGTATTTTGCTATTGCATCTTCATGTAAAACAATACTTCCGTCATGTTCCCTGTAGTTTTGACTTAAAACGCATTCAAGCTGGTCTTCTCCTTCTTCCCAATTCCATCCGATGATCTCCTCGATCTCGTCGCCTCTCTGCACATGCCTGAGAGGGAGGAATAACTCCAGATCAAATTTTTTGAAAAGTTTGATAAATGCTTCAAGGGAGATGCCTATTTGGTTCACCTTTATCTTGCCGTCGTGGGATTCTCTTTCTCCGCCAATCACGAGTCTGCACCCCAATTTTCTTGCAAGAGGGATCCTCAGGGCGTGAAAATAGAGATGACAACCGACACAGCTTGAAAAAAAACCATATTTTTTGAACAGATGTGTTGCAGGTCTTCCGCAGAGCTTCCACCAGAATCCGGGCGAACCCAAAAGAACGGGATCATAGAATCTGACACTTCTCTTTTCCATAACCCTTTTGAGTTCCTCTGTTTTCAAAAAAGGGATTTCCCAGTTGCCGTGCTCTGTTCCGGAATATGCGATGGTTGGAAGAATTGCCTTGATAGGCCGCAAATCGCAGGCACGTATGATAGCCGCAATGCTGTCCCTGCCTGCTATTTCTGCTATGGCGCACTCTGCAGTTTCTTTTATTTCCTCTATTACAGATATCGGAAGCATCCATTCCGGAAGGTCTGTAACCAATTCCGGTTTGTTCGCCAGCAACTCCAGTATCTTTCTATCCATAAATTCTATAATGTCAGCGGTTTGTATTGTCCGGGATAATAAGGCTGGTCAACAGGCGTATCCATTAACCCGTGCATTTTCCCCCTGTCCAGAAAATTGAGGATAAGATACATCATTTCCTTCCCCTTCACAATGCCCAGGCCACCTCTCGGACAACTTATTTCATTAAATTCACCGACTTTGTCCTTTCTGACATATTTGCCTACCATCGTCAATGGCACAGTCTCCCCTGTATGTATCATAGTACCGGAGCTTGCGGTTGAATGATCGGCTGTTATTACGAGAAGGACCTCACTGTCCTTGATTATATCATCGACTGCTATTGACATTGCACGGTCTATAGCCTCTATCACGTCTTTCTTGTACCAGGGATTCTTCGTATGGCCAGCTTCATCCGGCATCTTTGTGTGAACGTGGATAAAGTCATATTCTAAAGCGTCTCTGGCCAATGAGAGACGGTACTTAAGGTCTTCTTCGACGTTTCCTGTATCATTGACCCTGACCGTATCGATCCCCAGTGCACTGCATATCCCCCAGTAAATTGCGCCAGAGGATATCGATAGCCCACGAAGTCCCCAGGCATCCCTCAATGACATCAATTTCTTCTTTTTCCCCGGTCTCTGCGTTACCAGCGCATTTACCGGAAGGAGATTGGCTTCCATACGTTCTTTGTTGATCGCATGCCCGGAAAGTGTCCTAAAAGACCAGATAAGGTATTCATTCAAAGACTCGGCTGTCTTTTTTGCAGCCAGAGATACTTTCCTTGTATTCAAAGGCAATACCTCCATGATATCTTTTCCCTCATATACGGGATCTGAATCCGTGATATTTTTCGATACATTGCCGCTCATGACGAGAAACCCGTGTATGCCTTTTGAATGCACGAGTTTAAACCTGACTCCCTGATCACTGAATGAATGAATCGATTCCATCAGGACCTTTGCTTCTTCATTGGGCATTTCAGGGCATCCGTACCGTAACATAAGTCTTTTTTCCTTTTCTTCGACAGAACACAGATGGCATAATGCCACGACATCGTTGGCAGACACATTTACTCCCTCCCCTATTGCCTCAATGATCCCCCTGCCAGGGAAGTCACTTATGTCATACCCAAAAATAACAAAGTGGGCGGTCTCGCTCGACATGGGAATTCCCTGTAAGGTGCTGTGGTATAGTCCGTTCATACCAAGGGAGGAAAGGTGGTCCAGATTGGGGGTATATGCAGCATGCAATGGTGTCTTTCCTTCAAAGCAATCCTGTCCGCGATCCCCTAACCCGTCCAATATAATCAAGATGCATCGCATTGATATATATACCTTATTATGTCACTTTTCTACTAATAGATATTTAAGATATATTATCTTATTTGTATTGATAATCTCTATTGGACAATTCCCTGCAGCAGGGAATAATATTGTATATATGTTAATCGATATGCATGTCCATACCAGCTTTTCTCCCTGCAGCCTGATGCGGATTCCTCAGGTGATAGCAAAGGCGCGCGAGTCGGGAATCGACGGCATTTGCATTACTGACCATGACACGACAGCCTCAGAATACGAAATGAGGAAAATAGCCTCCAATGAATCCCTCTGTATCATAATAGGCATTGAGTATACGACCTTTCAAGGAGACTTTCTTGTCTTCGGCCCGACAGGCAATATGCCATCAGACATGGATGCAGAAACCCTTTTAGGCTGGGCCAAGAGGTCGGGAGGTATCTGCATCCCGGCTCATCCTTTCCGCAGAAGCAGGCCGGCTGATATCAGCATACTCAAGTCCTGCCATGTTATTGAGAGCCTCAATGGCAGAAATCGCAGATCAGAAAACGACACATGCAGAAACTGGCTTAAGGAATATGGCAATGGCACCATGGAAATCGGAGGCAGTGATGCACATACGCCTAACGAAATAGGACATGTAGTCACGGTATTCAAGAAAAATATTTATAGCGTTGATGACCTGGTCAGAGAACTCGCTTCAGGCAGTTTTTCTCCTATGGAAAGGTTTTCCGGGTAAAATAATTTCCCCGTCTTCTTGGAGTTCAACATGGATAAGTTTACAAAAGAACCGTTATCCCGTCCGGCAGCGTATATCTGCAATTCATTTTTTTCATATAAGAATCCACCTGCCTATTCTGATGCAATGATATGAATTTGCATATTGCACTTTCCATACCTGATGGTATTAAATATTCTGTATGTCTGAACTGACCCCTTTGATGAAACAATACCTGAGTATCAAAGAAAAACATAAGGATGCCATTATATTCTTCCGTCTCGGTGATTTTTATGAAATGTTTGGAGAAGATGCAGAAAAGGCTTCTAAAATTCTCCAAATTGCCCTGACAACAAGGGACAGATCAAAAGAAAATCCCGTCCCCATGTGCGGTATACCTTATTTCGCTTCAGATTCCTATATATCCAAACTTGTGAAGGCGGGGCACAAGGTTGCGATTTGTGAGCAAATAGAAGACCCCAAGGAAGCGAAGGGCATCGTAGAGAGAGACATCGTCAGGGTAATTACACCCGGCACCCATCTGCCCGAAAACCCTAAAGAAAACTCGTATATTGTCAGCGTTTATCCCTTGGGCAATATGCACGGAGTTGCCGCTGCCGATGTGTCTACTGGAGAATTTGTCATCTTTGAAACTGATGAAAACATTCAGGATGAACTGTACCGTTTTGAGCCGAAAGAGATACTGATGCCACAGAGTATCAGCGATAACATTCATTACAGGGAGTCTCTTAATAATTTTTTTCTCTCATTCTATGAAGACTGGTATTTCGATTATTCAGAGGCTTACAAGACGCTGCTGAAACACCTCAGGGTTGCTTCCCTTGAAGGATTCGGATGCGACGGGATGAATTCCGGAATCTCCGCTGCAGGCGCACTCGTCAGTTACCTTGCAGAAACGCAAAAAGAATCCTTCATCCTGAAAAAAATATCTCCTGTAAGAAATGACTCCTATATGTTCATGGATGCAACAACCCAGCGAAACCTTGAACTCACCCATAATCTGAAAGACGGTTCATCCGATGCCACTCTCCTGAAGGTGCTTGATGAAACGCTGACACCCATGGGAGGAAGATTTTTAAGATCAGCTCTCCTTAAGCCCCTTGTTGATATTCTTGAAATACAAAAGAGACTTGATGCTGTCGAATATCTCACTGAAGATTTTGAACTTCTTGAGGAACTCAGAACCCTGCTACGGAATATTCAGGACATGGAAAGACTTTCGGCAAAGATCGATTCGAGGACTGCAAATGGCAGGGACCTGATAGCGATCAGGACATCTGTGACACATCTACCAAAGATCAGGAAATCACTGGTCTCATCGAAGAATTCATACTTGCAGTCACTGGCTTCCGACATTTCTGATTTTACGGAACTCAAGGCATTGATCTCACGCAGCATTGTTGACGCGCCACCGGCAAGCCTGAGAGACGGAGGGATAATCCGCGATGGGTACAACAAGGATATTGATGAACTGAGAAAAATCTCAAGAAGTGGCAAGGACTTTATTGCCGAAATGGAACACAAAGAAAAACAGAGGACAGGTATTTCAAGTCTCAAGGTCGGTTTCAATAAAATCTACGGTTACTATATTGAAGTCACGAAACCGAATCTTCACATGGTTCCCGACAACTACATCAGGAAACAGACCCTCGTGGGAGGTGAAAGATTTGCTACCCCTGAACTGAAAGACTTTGAGTCTAAAATTCTCGGTTCCGAGGAGCGGCTGAAAAATCTTGAATACCAGGTCTATCAGGACATACTCGAAAACATCCAGAACGAATCCTCTGCAATGACAAAAACTGCTTCTGTCATTGCAATTACCGATTTTCTTGCCTCCCTCGCTGTTGTTGCAAAGAGATACAACTATTGTAAGCCGAGTGTAAATGATTCCGGTATCATTGAAATAACCGACTGCCGTCATCCCGTACTCGAGAAGGTTCTTTCAGATGAAAGATTCATTCCCAATAGCGTTTCGATGGACACCGGGGATAACCGGCTTCTTATTATCACAGGACCGAACATGGCCGGAAAATCAACTTACATGAGGCAGGTGGCACAGATAATGATCATGGCTCAGATAGGATGTTTTGTTCCTGCATCCGGTGCAGTGATCGGAGCCGCAGACAGGATATTTACAAGAATCGGGGCTTCTGATTTCATCTCAAAAGGACAGAGCACATTCATGGTCGAAATGATCGAGGTTTCCAATATCACACATAATGCAACGGATAAGAGCCTGATTCTCCTCGATGAAGTGGGAAGAGGCACGAGCACGTTTGACGGCATCAGTATTGCGTGGGCAGTTGCGGAGCATATCCTCAACAGGATAAAAGCCCGTACACTCTTTGCCACACATTACAACGAACTGACTGAACTGGCGCTTACGAACGACGGAGTGAGAAATTACAATGTGTCCGTGAAAGAATGGGGTGACGAGATCATCTTTCTCAGAAAAATTGAAAAAGGTCCTGCTGACAAAAGCTATGGCATACAGGTTGCAAGGCTTGCCGGAATTCCCCCATCAATAATAACGCGTGCAAAAGAGGTTCTGGCAAATCTTGAAAACCAGGAACTCAATGAAGCAGGAAAGCCCCGTTTTGCGGAGAAAAAAGCCAAAAAAGGTACGGTCCAGCTCGATCTTTTTTCTTCAGTAAATGATTCCGTTATCACCATGCTCAGGAATCTTGAGATAGCACGCATTACACCGGAAGAAGCCTTAGCGAAGCTTATCGAGATCAGAAAAAAGATCGACCACTAATACAATTCTTACCAATCCCCGGCATTACTCCCTGCCTGCCAGGATTCTCAGAATATCCTTATAACGTTCAGCTGTTTTGTGTATGACCTCCTCGGGCAGAGAAGGTCCCGGATATGTCCTGTCCCAGTCGAGCGTAAGCAGATAGTCCCTGACGATCTGCTTGTCATAGCTTTCCTGACTTTTTCCTGGCTGATAGTCAATTGCAGACCAGAAACGTGAAGAATCAGGCGTCAGAATCTCATCTATCAGTATCATAGTATTTTGAAAAAGGCCGAACTCGAATTTTGTATCTGCGATGATTATTCCCTTTTTTTCAGCAATATCGCGAGCCTTCGAATATATCCCGAGGCTCGCATTCATGAGTTTTTCCGCCATCTCACTTCCGACAATCCTCCGGACATCATCATAGGTGATATTGATGTCGTGTCCCTCCTCTTCCTTCGTGCTCGGGGTAAATATGGGGACAGGGAGTCTTGAAGATTCGATCAGCCCGTCCGGCAGTCTGATCCCGCAGACGGCTCCATTCTTTTTATATTCCTTCCAGCCACTGCCTGAAAGATATCCTCTTACCACACATTCAACCGGCAATGGGTTTGTCTTCTTGACTATCATGCTTCTTCCCTCAAGTTCCCCGGCATACTTATGCAAAGATAAAGGAAAGTCCCTTACATCAACCGCTTCAACGTGATGCTGAATGATGGTTTCCATGTGCTGGAACCAGAAGACGGATATCTGCGTCAGAACCCTGCCCTTTCCCGGAATCCCGCTCGGCAGCACAACATCGAATGCCGATATCCTGTCGGTTGCGACAAGGAGAAGATGCTCACCAAGATCGTAGATATCCCTCACTTTTCCTCTTTTTAAAAGCTGAATATCCTGAAAGTCTGTAGTTAAGAGTATTTTTTCCATGCAATCCCCTCGTTGTAGATTCAATAAGTCGGAAATTGTATCTCCATTGTCAAGTAACTGTCAAGGGAATATTATCATAATTATATAAAAAGCTGAAAGGATGCATACATGTGGACAAAAATGATATTTTGGCATATTTATTGCTTAGAATTACTTCATGTGATTTCGTATAAATATGCATTAAATTTTATAAAATTGTATAAAATAAAAAAATATATTCATATTTTGGAGGTTAAACATGCCCGTCGTATTACTTGATGCGCAGGGGTTAAAGTGCCCCCAACCGACAATTCAGATGACAATAAAGGCGTTGAAACTAAAGAAGGGCGAGGTGCTTGAGGTTGTCGCAGACTGCTCGACATTCGAAAATGATGTCAAGAACTGGTGCCGACGCAATAACAAGACTCTCTTATGGATTAAAGACGAGGGAGAAGGTGTGAAAAGGTGCCAAGTACAGTTCTAAAAAGCGACGCTTCTATTCCAGAAAACCATGTGAACAGAAATACCCTCGCCGTATTGTTTTCCAAAGTGTTCCTTATCGTGCGCAGTCCCCTGAATATCCTGATTTTCCTCTGTTCGCTCATGTCGCTTTTCCCGGAGAATATTCGTGCAGAATCCATCCATGTCGGCATGTCTGCTGCATTCAAGGGCGCAACAGGCGGGCTTGGGAATGAATTATACAGAGGATCAATGGCTTATATTGAGCACATCAACAGATCAGGTGGCGTCAATGGGAAAAAAATAATAATAACTGCATATGATGACGGATATAATCCCATCCCGTGTATAGAAAATACAATTCGTCTGATAGAAAATGATAACGTCTTTCTCCTTTTTGATTATGTCGGCACACCTACAGTAACAAGAATACTGCCTATCCTGAAAAGCTATAGTGACAGACATATCTACCTCTTTTTTCCGTTTACAGGAGCGCAACCTCACAGACAATACCCTTATGATGCCTTTGTTTTTAATCTGCGCGCGTCGTACCATCAGGAAACTGAAGGCCTTGTCAACAATCTGGTAAAAGTAGGAATAAAAAAAATCGCTGTATTCTATCAGGCAGATGCATACGGAAGGAGCGGATGGAACGGTGTCCGAATGACCCTGGCAAAATATGGTCTAAAAATTGTCGGTGAAGCGACATATAAGCGCGGGACAAAGTACTCCGAAAGCCTCAAGCAACAGGTGGATATACTCAAAAAGTCAGGAGCTGATGTAGTGATATCGATCGGCGCTTACGCTGCCTGTGCTGCGTTCATTCGAGATTCAAGGAATGCCGGATGGGATGTGCCCATTGCCAATGTATCTTTCGTCGGCAGCGAGTTCATGATCAATCTCCTTCTCAGGGAAGGGAAAGCAAAAGGAAAGGATTACACCTTCAATCTTCTGAACTCACAGGTTGTGCCGAGTTACGAAGACCTGTCTCTCCCTGCAGCGAGAGAGTACAGGGAGTTAATGGATAAATACAATCCCCGTCTTCCTCTTGACATATCTGGAGAAGATTACGTGCCGCTGAAATACAGTTTTGTGGGTTTTGAAGGTTTTCTCAATGCGAAAGTCCTTGTTGAAATACTGAAGAGAATGGAAGACAAAATAGAGCAGTCGAGAATAAAAGAAGTTGTTGAGGGAATAAAAAACCTGGATATCGGAATTGATGAGAGAGTTTCTTTCGGTCCTGAAAAACATCAGGGACTCAACAAGGTCTTTTACACAATATATGAAAACGGGCGTTTTATCCCCATCAGGGACTGGAACAGGTGGCGCAAATGATAATGTCGAAGCTTTTCAAAAAGACCCTCATCATCATCATAGTCCTTTTTGCCATTATCAGCATTACCATCGCCTTATCATCGGGATGGAATCTTTATAATGACCTGATACAGGAATACAAAAGCAAGGGCACAGCGATAGCAAAAAGCATAGCAAATTCAAGCGTCGATACACTCCTGAACAGGGATGCCTCAACAGTGCAGGCAATGATTGACCAGTTTCTTGAGATAATGGGCGTGTCGTACGTCTTTGTTGTGGATTCGCAGGGAGAGATCATTTCTCATACCTTTGTTCCCAACATACCCGAAGAAATATTGGATATCAAAAATGAAAAAACTAAATCGGTGTCAAAGATCCAGGACTTGTATGTTGAAGGAAGAGGAAATTTTATCGACATTTCTTCTCCGATACTTGAGGGTGCCTTCGGATTCGTACATGTGGGCATGGACAAAGGCATCATTATGTCACAGATGAAATCTGCAATGATCAGGCAGCTGTACCTTCTTGCCATCATATTTGTCATAAGCATCTTCATCGCGTATATTCTTGTAAACAGAGTTTCGCAACCATTGAACAAACTGACTGAATACTCCAAGAAACTCGCGTCTCACGACTTTTCGTCCGCGGTTGATATCAAATCCGATGATGAGATAGGACTTTTGGCAGATACCATGAAATCAATGGCTACTGACCTCCATGAGGTATTTGACAGATATGAACAGGCCATTAACGACGCAATAGTTGAACTCCAGAATACCCTCGCATATCTTACCGCTGTCATTGACAATATGGCAGACGGGCTCCTTGTGACTGATACAGACGGCGTGATTACCCATGTCAATCCAGCCCTCTCTTACATGTTTGCACTCAAAGAGACCGACCTCATAGGAAAAAACTGCAGAGATATTTTCGGTTCAAATGTCAGTGACCTTGTGAAAAAAACAAGGGGGTTTTCAAACGATATTTATACCTCGGAACTTGTACTTGCCCGTAATAAGATAGGCAAGGCGGTTGCCACCGGCATACATAAAGATGCATTTGAAGGAGACGATAAGGGAATCGGGTCGGTAATTCTGATACGGGACATCACCTCTGAAAAAGAAGTCGACCGTATGAAAACGGATTTCATTTCAACGGTATCACATGAATTAAGAACACCTCTGACCTCTGTCCGTGGCTTTACCGAAATTATCAGAAAAAAACTCGATGAAGATATTTTCCCCCTGCTTATAGAGGTAAAGAATAAAAAAACGAAGAATTCGATATATCGGGTCAGAGAAAATCTTGAGATTATCCTCTCTGAAGGAGAAAGACTGACCGCACTGATCAATGATGTGCTTGACATATCAAAACTGGAAGCAGGGAAAGTCGAATGGAAAATAGACAGATTCAGGGTATCCGATGTCATTGACCGTGCACTGGTGGCCACTTCAGCCCTTTTTGAACAGAAACATCTCGAGTTCACAAAAGTCATCGAGCAGGATTTGCCAGAGGTTTACGGTGACAAGGACAAGCTTATACAGGTTATCATCAATCTCCTCTCCAATGCGGTCAAGTTCACCGACAAGGGATTTGTTCATTGCATTACGAAGAAAGTCGGGAATGAACTTATTGTAAGCATTATTGATACGGGTATCGGCATATCGGAGGCGGACAAGGATAAGGTCTTCGAAAAGTTCAGGCAGGCCGGGGATACTTTGACCGAAAAACCGACTGGGACCGGTCTTGGCCTCTCCATCTGCAAACAAATCATTGAATACCATAGCGGGCGCATATGGGTTGAAAGCGAGCTCGGAAAGGGAAGCAATTTTTCGTTTACTCTCCCTTTGAATTTGAAAGAAGGTGTGAAGATATATGACCACTCTTTGGTTGTCAAAGAATAATTTATATTGAGGTTTATGAAATGCCTAAAGTTCTGATAGTTGACGATGATCCCATAATAAGGAATCTTCTTACCCAGATTCTTGAACCATTTGAAGACAGAGGAGTCCGTTTGCTAACAGCAGAGAACGGTCTTTCCGCAATTGATATCGCGAGAAAGGAAAATCCCGAGATCATTTTTCTCGATGTCATGATGCCCAAGATGAACGGCTTTGAAGTCTGCAACTTAGTGAAAAACGACGCGGTAATGAGAAAATGCTGTGTCATTATGGTTACTGCAAAAGGACAGGAACTGGACAGACAGAAGGCAACGGGGGTCGGCGCAGATTTCTACATAACAAAGCCCTTCAATATCTATGAAATAATTACAAAAGTCGGGGAGATTCTGGGCATCGATTCTTTCTGACAGGAATTGGTTATCCCACTATACCCGAGAGGGTATCTTTAGAAACCGGTCCATACACAGTAAGGGAAAATAAATCCTTTTGCACTATTTCTTCTGCCAGATCCCTGATCTGCGCCAATGTAATCAAGTCAATCATATTCATGATCTCTTTCGGAGAACAGTGCTTTTCATAATAGATCTCCTGGCGCGCGATATTATTCATCCTGCTGCTGGAAGACTCAAGACCGAGTATTATATTTCCCTTCAGCTGGTTTTTTGCACGCTGCAGTTCCGCCTCAGTGACAGTCTCCCGCAGTGTATAGATTTCTTTCAGGACGAGTTCAATTACCTCCGTAACCTTTTTTCTGCTGACACCTGCGTAAACTCCCCATAATCCTGTATCAACATAGGATGCGACAAAGGAGTATATCGCGTAAGCCAGTCCTCTCTTTTCTCTTATCTCCTGGAACAGCCGGGAACTCACTCCTGCACCCAAAATAGTGTTCAGCGTGAAGAGGCAATATCGTTCCTTACTCGCATGGGGCACCCCTTTCATTCCCAGGCACAGGTGGGCTTCTGAGAGGTCCTTGTGGATTACTTCCACCTTGCTCCGGAAAACAGGAGGCTCTCCGGCTTCAGGCTGTGAACCGCGTTTGAGACTGCCAAGATTCTTTTTCAGCAGAGTGAGAAGATGTTCAGCCTCGAAATTGCCAGCACATGATATGACTGTGTCCTTCGTCCCGTAATATTTTCTGATGTGAGATATCAGGTCATTACGTGTAAAGCCTTTTATTGTCTCTCTTCTGCCAAGAACAGACTGTCCAAGACTGTTCTGTCCCCATATGTTCTGATTGGCAAGATCATGGATATAGTCATCCGGAGTGTCCTCGACCATTTTTATCTCTTCTTTGATAATCTTTTTTTCCTTTTCTATGTCTTCATCAGGGAAAGTCGAATTGAGGAAGATATCTGTCAGGAGATCGAGACCCTGGTCAAGGTATTCGTCGAGAACCTTCACATAAAAAGTCGTTGTCTCCCTGGATGTGAAGGCATTGAGTTCCCCGCCGAGTGAATCTATCTCAAAAGCGATGTCCTTTGCTGAACGCTTCTTTGTTCCCTTAAAAAACATATGTTCAAGGAAGTGAGATATGCCGTTCATTGCATGGGTTTCGTGCCTTGAACCGACCTTAACCCATATCCCCAGCACAACAGACCTCATATTCTTGAGAGGCTCCATAACTACCGGAAGGTTGTTGGAAAGAATTTCTTTTTTAAACATATCTATTTCCCTAATCTCGTTTTTTTACTCTGTGAACATACCCAGATCCATTGAATGCCGGAATCCTTTCCAACCTGAAAAAAGAAAGAGGGGATATACCGCATCTATCCCCCTCTCATTCTGCATCGTATGGTCCGGCTGCTATTTTCTGGACGTTTCCTGTTCTCTCAGTGCTTCTTTTCTTGACAGGCGTATTCTGCCCATCTTGTCTATCTCGATAACCTTCACGAGCACTTCGTCTCCTTCGTGAATCTCATCGGTAACCTTTGCTATCCTCTTATCAGATATCTGAGATATATGAAGGAGCCCTTCTGTCCCCGGCATGATTTCTACAAATGCACCGAAATCCATAATTCTTTTCGCCTTGCCGAGATAGATTTTGCCCAGTTCGGCCTCTGCGGTAATGCTGTTAATTATGTCGATCGCTTTTTGCGCAGATTCTCCGTCAGGTGAGGCAATATTGATAATGCCGCTGTCTTCTATATCTATCTTGACACCAGTCTGCTCCACTATTCCGCGGATAACTTTTCCTCCGGTACCGATGACATCCCTTATCTTTTCCTGCTTGATCTGTAAGGTATAAATACGCGGAGCGTACTGTGCAAGATTCTCTCTCGGAACACTCACCGTTTCCTTCATCTTTTCAAGGATGAAAAGCCTTCCCTGCCTTGCCTGTTCGATCGCTTTTTCCATTATTTCCTTTGAAATACCGCCTATTTTCGTATCAAGCTGAAAGGCGGTGATTCCCTTTTCCGTTCCTGTAACTTTGAAATCCATATCTCCGAGGTGGTCCTCGAGTCCAAGGATATCATTAAGAATCACAACAGTATCGTCTTCTTTAATAAGTCCCATTGCGATTCCTGCGACATGGGTTCTGATTGGTACCCCCGCGTCCATCAATGCAAGTGAACCTCCGCATACTGATGCCATGGAAGAGGAACCGTTCGACTCCAGAATGTCCGAGACTATCCTTATCGTATAAGGAAATTCTGCCTTGGGCGGTATGACTGCCTTTATTGCCCGTTCGGCGAGGTTCCCGTGCCCTATTTCCCTTCTCCCGGGAGACCTCAGGGGCTTTACTTCCCCAACACTGAACGGGGGAAAATTATAATGCAGCATGAAAGTCTTGTAAGACTCTCCGTCAAGAGAATCTATCTTCTGTTCGTCATCCGATGTTCCAAGGGTCACGACCGCAAGGCATTGGGTCTCACCCCTTATAAAGAGCGCAGATCCGTGTGTTCTTGGCAAAACACTTATTTCAGAACTGATATTCCTGATTTCTTCAGGGCGCCTGCCGTCCGCTCTCTTATTTTCATTGATTATCATACCCCTCACGAGGTTTTTCTCAATATCATTGAATACAGAGATTATGTTCATGGTAATGTCTTTCTCCTCTGTATTCAGCTTTTCTACCGCATTTTTCAGAACGGCATCAAGTGCATTCTGACGTCTCATTTTATCAGGGATTGTGATAGCAGATTTTATCTTTTCAAGACAAAAATCCCTGACAGCACTGATTAGCAAATCATCAGGAACAGGCTCAATCACCGTTCTTTTTTCCTTGCCCGCAATTGAACGCAGTTCGTTCTGCACTGAGCAGATACGCTTTATTTCCTGGTGAGCTACATTTAGCGCATCAAGAAGGTCGCGCTCTGATATCTCCTGAGCCTCACCTTCCACCATCACTACAGCCTCTGCTGTACCTGCCACAACCAGGTTCATGTCACATTCCTCAACCTCCCTGAGGTCGGGGTTTATCACAAATGACCCGGCAATCCTTCCGATCCTTACTGCGCTGACGGGTGCGTTAAAGGGAATATCTGAAATATTCAGTGCAGCAGACATACAGATGATTCCGAGTATATCCGCGATGTTTTCGCTTCCATACGACAAGACATTGATAATGCCCTGTGTTTCATAGTAAAACCCCTTCGGGAAAAGAGGCCTGATTGGCCTGTCTATGAGGCGGGAAGTGAGTATCTCTTTTTCTGAGGGTCTGCCTTCTCTCTTGAAAAATCCCCCCGGGATTTTTCCAGCAGCGTATGCCTTTTCCTGATAGTCTATCGTAAGGGGGAAAAAGTCAAGACCTTCCTTCGGTGTCTTGTCTGCAACCGCGGTTGCCAGAACTACTGTATCGCCGTACTGAACGACAACCGCTCCGTCAGCCTGTCTTGCCATTTTTCCTGTCTGAAAAGAAAGTGTTCTTCCTCTAAGTTCAATATCAACTGTTTTCATTATTTTCTGATTTCCAGACGCTGGATAACCTTTTCGTACCTGTCCTTGTCGGACGTCTTCAGGTAATCAAGTAATTTGCGTCTCTGGCTTACGAGCTTCAAAAGACCCCTTCTTGAGTGATGGTCTTTCTTATGTGTTTTGAAATGCTCGGTAAGATAATTTATACGTGAACTTAACAGCGCTATCTGGACTTCAGGCGAGCCTGTATCGCCATCGTGAAGTTTGTAGTCGTTGATGATAGTCTGTTTTTGTGATTTATCAATGGACATCTATTCACCACCTTTCAAAAATTTGTAACATTTACATTACCATATATTCTTTTCTTCTGTAAAGATAACCTCCCCTCCGGGAATAAAAAAACAACGGCTGGGAATTCATAATTCCTCAACCGTTGCCTGAGATGTCTGATCAGATGCTCGTCAACAGGATATCATACAGTACTCTTGCTTAAATCAATCTTTGTTTTTTCCTTCAGCGTTGCCTGCGCTGCCGCGAGCTTTGCGATAGGCACCCTGTATGGCGAACAGCTCACATAATCAAGTCCTATTTTATGGCAGAATTCAACAGATTTCGGATCTCCTCCGTGCTCCCCGCATATGCCCATCTTCAGGTTTTTCTTCACCTTTCTGCCTTTTTGGACAGCTATTTCCATCAGAAGACCGATTCCGTTCATATCTATGGTGATAAAGGGATCATTTTCAAGAATGCCTTTTTCCACATAGTAGGGAAGAAATCTTCCCGCATCATCCCTTGAAAGGCCGAATGTTGTTTGAGTAAGGTCATTTGTGCCAAATGAATAAAAATCTGCCTGCGCTGCGATCTCATCAGCGGTAATGCAGGCTCTCGGAAGTTCTATCATTGTGCCCACAGTATAGGCAACCTTAGCCTTGTATTCCTTTTTCACTTCCTCCGCGACGCTCACTGTAAGTTCCCTCATCATGGAAAGTTCCTTAACATGTCCGACCAGCGGTATCATAATTTCTGGGATAACCTTTACTCTCTGTTTTGCGAGTTCGCATGCAGCCTCCATGATAGCCCTCACCTGCATTTCATAGATTTCGGGATAGGTGATTCCAAGACGACATCCCCTGTGTCCGAGCATCGGATTGAACTCCTGAAGAACCCTGTTTCTCGCCCTCAGCTTTTCCGCAGGCACATCCATTGAGACAGAAAGCGCGCGTATTTCTTCATCGGTATGAGGCAGGAACTCGTGAAGCGGAGGATCTAGAAGACGAATTGTAACAGGAAGTCCCTTCATGACTTTGAATATGCCGATAAAATCGCTCTTTTGCATGGGAAGAATCTTTGCAAGGGCCTTCTTCCTTCCCTCAGTATCGTCCGAAAGGATCATCTCCCTTACCGCGCTGATTCTTTCAGGGTCGAAAAACATATGTTCCGTTCTGCACAGACCGATCCCCTGCGCTCCAAATTTCCTTGCAACTACCGAATCATGAGGGGTATCGGCGTTTGTTCTCACACCTATTTTTCTGTATTCGTCAATCCATTTCATGAATATGCCGAAATCACCCGTCAGCTCGGGTGTTACAAGCGGTGCCTTTCCCATCATCACTTCACCGGTCGTTCCGTTAAGTGTAATGTAGTCGCCCTCTTTTATCGTAAGATCATTTACGGTAAAATATTTCTGTACTTCATTGACATTTATTGTGCCGCATCCGGCGACACAGCATTTTCCCATGCCCCTTGCAACAACAGCAGCATGAGATGTCATGCCACCCCGTGCAGTAAGAATACCCTGTGCGGCATTCATACCGCCGATATCTTCAGGTGAGGTTTCAGTTCTGACTAAAATAACCTTTTCACCCTTGTCTGCTGCACGCTCGGCATCCTCTGCAGTAAAAACTGCCTTTCCTACGGCAGCACCAGGTGAAGCTGGGAGTCCTTTTGCTATCACCTTGACCTCGGCCTTCGGATCGATCATGGGATGCAGCAACTGATCCAGCTGCTGGGGATCAATCCTCAATATCGCAGTCTTTTTGTCAATAAGTCTTTCCCTGACCATGTCGATGGCAATCTTGAGCGCAGCTGCAGCAGTCCTCTTCCCTACCCTTGTCTGCAGCATGTAAAGTTTCCCTTCCTGCACAGTGAACTCGATATCCAGCATGTCCCTGTAATGTTTTTCCAGTTTTTTATATATCGCGTTTAGTTCCTTGTACGCTTTCGGAAGACGTTTTTTCAGCTCTTCTATTTTCAGTGGAGTCCTGATACCGGCAACCACATCTTCGCCCTGGGCGTTGATAAGACATTCCGCAAAAAATTTATTCTTTCCTGTTGACGGGTCTCTTGTGAAACCAACCCCTGTACCAGAATTTTTACCAAGATTGCCGAATACCATAGACTGAATATTGCATGCTGTTCCGAGATCATCAGGAATCTCATTAAGTTTTCTGTATTTCATCGCCCGTTCTCCAAACCAGGAACCGAAGACTGCATTGATCGCCTTTCTGAGCTGCTCAAGGGGGTCATTTGGAAAATCTTCTCCAGTGCTTCTTTTGTAGATAATCTTGAATTCCTCGACAATTTCCCTAAGGTCATCCGCCGAAAGTTCGGTATCCAGGCGCACTCCCCTTTTTTCTTTCATCTCTTCCAGAGCTTTTTCGAACCGCTGCCTGTCGATACCCATTACTATGCTCCCGAACATTGTGATAAGCCGTCTGAATGCATCGTATACAAAACGTTCATTTCCGGTCTTCTGTATCATTGCAGTTATCGTTTTTTCGTTAAGGCCGAGATTGAGAACCGTGTCCATCATTCCCGGCATAGAAAATTTTGCTCCGGATCTTACAGAAAGCAGCAGGGGATTTCCAGGATCTCCGAATTTCAGGCCCATAGCCTTTTCAACCTTTTTCAGATTCTCGAGAACCTGCTGCCACATCCCTGAAGGGTGTTTTTTTCCGTTCCTGAAATATTCATTGCAGGCCGCTGTTGTAATAGTAAAGCCAGCAGGAACAGGGATCTTCAGATTCGTCATCTCTGCAAGTCCGGCGCCTTTTCCGCCGAGGAGGTCTTTCATATCTCCCCTTCCGTCAGCCTTGCCACCGCCGAAAAAGTAAACATATCTTTTCACAGCCTTTTTAGCCATTAATGTAGCCTCCCGATAGCGATTTTAGCTAATAGAATACCTCATAGCAACAATAAATTCAATCAGATGATCCGCCCTGTAAAGGCAGAATAGTCGCAGGAAGAAGGGTGAGATTGAAGCGTGAAAAACTTGCATTTTCATTTTGCCCTGTCACCATTGATCTGGCAGCTTGACAAATGTTTTTCCCTGTTAGAGAATGGTGATATAGGGAAATCCGCACTCTCATATCATGCATCTAAAGGGGGATTCATGAAAAGAAAACTGATTGCTTTTCTTGCCGTTACAGCCTGTGTGTTTTTTTCTGTTCAGATGTTATTTGCCGCAGGAAATGTGCCTGAAAAAGGTGAGATATTTCCTGAAATAACACTTCCTGTTCCGGAAAGAACTCATGAAACAGAATATCTTGGAATCAAAGAAAAAACCCATTTCATGATATCCCAGATCAATGCCGACTTGATTATAGTCGAGATATTCAGCATGTACTGCCCCTATTGCCAGAAAGAGGCTCCCAATGTCAATGAGCTTTTTGCACTCATCGAACAAAGTGAAAAATATAGTTGCAGGGTTAAAATCATAGGTATCGGCGCGGGAAATACACCGTTTGAAGTAGATGTCTTCAGAAGCCAGTACAATATCCGGTTCCCTCTTTTTTCCGATGAGACGTTTTCTATTCACAAAAAAATCGGAGAGGTCAGGACCCCGCACTTCTTCGTTATCCGAAATACTCCCGACGGGAAAGGAAAAATGGTATATTCAGAGGTGGGAAGCATACAGGACCCCGCAAAATTCCTTGAGCGTATAATAAGAGAATCAGCAATAAGGCAGGAGGAATAACCATGTTACGTACACGCAAGATTTCCCTTCTTTTCGTAATCGTATTTTTCGTTCTGCTTTTGTCTTCAGGCGCTTCTTATGGCATATCGGAACAGTTCAAGGGAAAGATATATGCTCCCGGATCGCTCAAGCCTGTAGACAGCAGCACGGAACTTAAACCGGGCATGAAGGCCCCTGTTTTTACTCTTCCATCCACAGGGGGAGAAAAGATATCGCTCGCCAAGTTTCGTGACAAGAAAAATGTCGTTATTTCCTTTGTCCCTGCAGCATGGACACCAGTCTGTTCGGACCAGTGGCCGGGATACAATATCGCAAAGCATATTTTTGAAAAAAATAATGCAATTCTGATTGGTATCACCGTCGACAATATCCCTACCCTGTTTGCCTGGACACGGGAAATGGGCGAACTCTGGTTTCCTGTTCTCTCGGATTTCTGGCCTCATGGTGCTGTCTCGAAGGAATACGGAGTTCTCCGTTCCGATGGTACTGCTGAACGAGCGTTGTTTATCGTAGACAAAAAGGGTATTATCCGCTATATCGATGTTCACGATATCAACACGAGACCATCACTCGATGTTCTGGTCAAAGAACTTGAAAAACTTGAGAAATAGAAAAAAATATCCTGTCCTGATTATGATACTTTTTGTAATGCTTTTTTCTTCTGCATTCCTGTCTGCTGATGTCATGAAAATATCAAAAAAACCCCGATTCCCGGAGCTTTCATTCACAAATACTCTTACAGCCGATGAACAGAAATATCTTGGGATATCTCGGAAGAGGACTTTTCCGTTCCATGACGTGAAAGGATCACTGATCATCATCGAGATATTCAATACCTACTGTACCAGTTGTCCGCGCAATGTTCCTGTCCTGAACAATGCATTATTTTCTGTCGAACGTGATCAAGGACTGAGAGACAGGGTAAAAATCGTTGCAATAGCCGTCGGTAATACTGCAAATGAAGTAAGAGAATACAAAAAAATCCACAAAACGCGCTATCCAATTGTTACAGACTACAGTTTCTCAGCCCATAAGGCGCTTGGAAACCCCCGGGTACCTTTTACCCTCTTTGTAAAAAGGGATTCTTCTGGCAGATTATTCATCCACCAGACACATAGCGGATTATTCGAACCGCCTGATTCACTCTTCAGGACTATTCGCAGTCTTGCCGTGTAGCTATGAAATCCCGTGACTCCATACCCTCCGGCAAGGTAGAATAGTAAAGATAAAGACTATGTATGGTCTTGCTCTTTATTTCTATACAGATGATACTTGCAGACACATGATACGGAGGGACATATGAAAAAGTACATTGTAATAGTCCTTTTTTTATGCGTGAGTTGCGCGACAGTCAATATAACTTATGACTTCGATCAGGAGGCGAATTTTGCCGTCATTAGAACATATGACTGGCTCCCATTACCGGAAAAACCATACGATAATGAGCTGACGATAAAACGCATAAAATACGCGGTGAACAGAGAACTGCAGGCAAAAGGACTTAGTGCAACCCAGGAAAAGCCCGACATTCTGTTAGCAATACGCGGTGGAAAAGAGAAGAGAGTGGAAACCCAGGAATGGGGTTATGGGTTTGATGACCGTGACTCTTACTATTACAACTGGGGCCCCCATCATCCATGGGGGTACAGGGAACCCGCCGGTCGCGACCGCTTCGAATACCGACGTGGAACAGACACATATGAATATGAAGTCGGGACACTGATTCTCGATTTCATTGATTCCGAAAAGAAGGAACTGATATGGAGAGGAACAGCTTCCGGAGTGATTGATCCCGGAAACACCGCCGAACAGATTAATGAAGTGGTAAGAAAAATCCTTGTCAATTTCCCCCCTCCGCAGAAGAAATAGCCACTCAACGCTCAATGATCCGGAGAGTGTTCTTGCTGTCTGCATTTCCGCTTTTTCTCCGATACTTTTTGCTCTGCAAGGCTCAGCATATGCATGATGAGTGTGTGCGAAGATTATCTCTTCGGTTGTTAGAACAACAAAAAAATCTTGATACGATTTTTTATCTTTATTTATACTTGTACTGTGAAGATCATGGAACTTAGTATCATAGAGAATCTTATCAACGAACTCTCAAAGCTTCCCGGCATCGGAAGAAAGACTGCGCAGAGACTTGCCTTTTTCATCCTTTCAATGCCTGATGAAGAAGCAAAGGGTATTGCAAAGGCAATCAGCGAGGTAAAAGAAAAGGCGCGCTTTTGCAGGGAATGCTTCAGCATTACTGATAAAGACCTCTGTGGTATCTGCAGCGATGCCGCAAGGGACAGAGCCAAGATATGTGTCGTAGAAGAACCGAGCAATATTCTCGTCATCGAACGTACAAAGAGTTTCAACGGAATTTACCATGTGCTCCTTGGCGCCCTTTCCCCTATAGATGGCATGACTCCTGACAGGCTCAAAATCGAAGAGCTTATTGAACGTATCAGGAAGAATTCTGCAGAAGAAATTATCATTGCTACGAATCCCAATACCAGGGGCGAAATCACTGCACAGTATATCAGGGAGTTGCTGAAACCTTTTCATGTGAAGGTAACAAGAATCGCATACGGACTTCCGATAGGTGGTGATATCGAATTTGCAGATGAGGTAACCCTCGGAAAGTCACTCGAGGGAAGAAGAGAGATATAGCGTCTTTAACGGGCTGCATTTTCCCCCTGTCATGCATGCAAATTCCCTATTGCGCTCTTACACGAAAATAATTACAATATCGCCATGGAAAAAAGGCGTGCCAAAAGATACAGGGTAAATTTAAATGCAGAACGCATTTCAGGAGACAGCAGACACGGCATATTTATCGAAAATATTTCTGAAAACGGCATTCATATTGTCACTTCCCATTCAGGGGAGCATCGCAAATATACCGCAGGAACCGGAATAGATGTCCATTTCAGGCTAAATTCCGGAGAAACCCTGAAACTCCACTGCAAAGTGAAATGGTCATATGCAAAGGTGCCTCCGAATGGTATGACAGACTGCATAGGTCTGGAGATCATAGATCCTCCAATGCAATATATCAGGTTTGTCAAAGCCCTTCACTAAACAGATTAACTGATTATGTTCATATCTTTTAAGAAAATACCTGTTATTCAGGCAATCATAACGCCCAGACGAACTTCTGAAGCAACACTTTCCCTTATGGGAACTTCACTAAGAAATATGTTGATGGACAAACCGATTTCTGAAATATTAGACTAAAACACTATTCGGGAGAACAAAATGATAAGGAAAATTGTGATGATACTGTTTCTGTCTGTCCTTGTTTCTTCTGCAGGTGCCGCACCTGATTCACCATATGATATTATCGAAAAGCATTGCACGGGATGTCATACCGCATCTTTTGTCCTCGGTCATCAGAAAAACAGAGGCGAATGGGAAAAAACCATAGATCGCATGATCAGTTATGGTACACATTTGGGCAAGGAAGAAAGAAAAATCATAACCGATTATCTGCAACAAAGCAAACGCTAAAACCATTTCCGCCTATCATAAGAAATGCAATACCTATAATTATGATTATAATATAAAATTATATTGATAATTTTATATGATTGAGGTATCTTACTCTGTAAATAAATCGGGCATTGTGCAGCACACTGTTTCCTGCGGGAGGACCATTCTATCGAAACCGTTATTGTCCATTGAGTATATTAGCCTTATTTCACATTACAGGAGGTATGATGTATGGCAGAGGAGCTTGAAAAGAGAGATCTGAACAGGATTGAAGATTTCATATCCATCGCAAAGGAAGGGAAGGAAGTGCAGTTGTCTGTTTCGCTAAGAAAACAGACAGTCACACAGAAACTCCGGCCGGAAGAAAAAAACGTACTGAAAAATGAAGCTGATATTTACCTTCTTGTTGCGGACTTTTCTTTCACGGTAGGAACATTGACGGGGAAAATATCCAAGATTTATGTATCCGGAACTGTCGATGAGCCTCTGAACGCTACACGTCAGCAGACAAGCATCGCAAATTCCCGTCTGAAAATGGATTACCTCCGTTTGCGGAGCGCCAATATAATCTTTGAGGAGGTGTTTTTCTGATTATCTCTATCAGGAAGCAACATCCGTCATAATGTATTTTTTACGAAATCAATGAAAGGATCATATCCCGTCTTTCTCAGGCAAAGAAATACCATATTTCTTCGCCACATGAATTCCCAGCCGGAATTCTCCCCTCTTCATCGCAGCTTCCATGAGAATGCCGGCGCATTCCTTCCTGAACTTCATGCAAATATCCTTGCTCACAGTATACTTTTCCGTCATTGCTTCAATTATTTCCCCATACTTTTCCAGCATCTTCTCAAGATTGTCCATAGAGCACACATAGTTAAATTCGCATGATATAAAATCGTAATCCATCGACAAAGCCCTGCTCCGGATTTTTTTCTTGTAGAAATCCATTTTGCGGAGGATATCATTCGGAACCTGGAACTCCATATCTTCCATATATTATTCCGTATATTATTCCGTCATTATAATTTTTTGTGTCTTCTTCATCACAATGCATAGAACGCATGAAAGATTATCAACCTGCTTTTTTTATTGCTTCACCCCATTGTCTTGCCTTATTGAGAATTGCGGATTCATCGGTGGACAGAAGAACCCTCTCATCTATAATGATTTTTCCGTTTATCATAACGCTTTCTACATCTGATGACATTGCTGCATAAACGATATGCGAATACACATCATACAGCGGCGTCAGATGTGGCTTGTTAAAATTCACCACAATAATGTCTGCCTTCCTGCCTTCCTCTATGCTGCCCACCTTTTCTCCGAGACCGAGGACTTCAGCACCCCAGCGAGTTGCCATGAGGAGTGCGGTCCTCGCATTGATCACTGTAGGGTCACTGGCAAGCGCCTTATGTACTTTGGCAGTAGTGGACATTTCACTAAAAACATTCAGGTCGTTGTTACTCGCAGCTCCGTCGGTGCCAAATGACACCTTTATTCCCTCCATCAGCATTGTAGCAACAGGAGCAAATCCCGAAGCAAGCTTCAGATTGCTCTCCATACAATGAGAGACTCCGACCTTTCTTTCGGCAAGCAGCTCTATTTCTTTGTCATCAAGCCAAATGCAATGTGCCGCAACTACCCTTTGGTCAAGAATGCCGAGGTTCTCAAGATATTCCACCGGTCTTTTTTTGTAACGCTTCATGACCTCCCCAACTTCCCATTCTGTCTCTGACAGATGCAGGTGAAGGGGTACGTTATATTTCTCTGCCAAGGTTTTGGCCTTTTTCAGGGTATCCGTTCCGCAGGTATACAGGGCATGCGGTGCAACACAGGGGGTAATCAGTTCATCGCCTTTCCATTCCCTTATAAATTCCTCAGCATTGGTGAGGTATTCTGCCGGTGTGTTCGCAGACATTGTCGGAAAATCCAGAATACCAGCGCCCAGCACTGCCCTCATGCCTATTTTTTTTACTGTTTTGCCGGCCGCATCCTCATAGAAATACATATCATTGTACGTTGTCACACCTCCCTTGAGCATCTCGAGACAGGCGAGCTCTATCGCATCTGAAACAAACTGGGGACTCAACCACTTGTTCTCCGCCGGCCATATATGATTTTCTAGCCATCGGTTCAATGGCATATCGTCTGCCAAGCCCCTGAAATATACCATTGCCGCATGGGTATGGGTATTGATGAGCCCCGGCAATATGATACTGTTCTCTTTTCTGATAAAGCGGTGTGGCACATATTTTCTGCATATTTCGGATGTGTGTCCTACATCGAGAATTCTCTCTCCCTGAACAGCTACACCCCCGTCATGGATAACTGTAAGCGCCTGATCCATTGTAAGGACAAAATCTGCACTCAGAATATAATCAACTCTAATCACTTGATGACAGGTTTCCTTTGCATGGTCGAGTTTCTCTTCTCCGGGTATATCTGGAACCGCACGGCCAAAACAGGACTTCAGGGTATGATTACGCCATCTCTGTGAGTTTTTCGGCTATCTGCACCGCGTTCAATGCTGCGCCTTTTCTCAGGTTATCGGCGACAATCCACATATTGATACCGTTTTCGATGGTTTCATCAACCCTTATGCGGCCGACATATGTCTCGTCTTTTCCTGCAACATGAATAGGGATTGGGTAGATATTTTTTTCAGGCGCATCGTACACGATAACGCCTGATGCCTCTGCAAGAATCGCGCGCACCTCGTTTGGCAGGAGTTTCCTCTCGGTTTCGATATTGAGGCTTTCAGAGTGCCCCCTGAAAACCGGTACCCGCACGGTTGTTGCGGTAAGCCGGATAGAATCATCTCCAAGAATCTTTTTCGTCTCGTTTACCATTTTCATTTCTTCTTTTGTATATCCGTTTTCGAGAAATTTGTCGATGTGAGGCAGAACATTGAACGCTATTTGATGCGGGTATACCGTGCATGTCACACCCCTGAAATTCATAAGGTCAATCGTCTGCTGCATAAGTTCATCGATTGCTTTTTGTCCTGTTCCTGAAACTGATTGAAATGTTGTAACCACAACCCTTTTAATACGTGCGGCATCATGTATCGGTTTCAGCACAACTACCATCTGGATGGTAGAGCAGTTTGGATTTGCGATAATACCCTTATGCCATTTCAGATCATTCGGGTTTACCTCAGGCACTACCAGAGGCACCGCGGAGTCCATGCGCCACTGACTTGAATTATCCACAACAACACATCCCGATTCGGCAGCTATCGGTGCCCATTCCCTTGACCTTTCAGCACCTGCCGAAAACAAAGCAATATCGACTCCCTTAAATGATTCTTTTTTCAGTATTTCCACAGGGATATCCTGCCCCTTGTACTCCAGTTTCCTGCCTTCAGACCTCTCAGAAGCAAACAGTCTGATCTTTTCAACAGGAAAGTCCCTGGTTTGAAGCGTATCGATCATTTCGTTTCCTACCGCACCTGTCGCTCCTACGACTGCTACAATATATCTGTCTTTCTTCCTGAGCATTGAAATACACCCTCCGTTTGAGTAATTTTCGCTTTTTTATATCTAATCTATTATAATGACAGATTTGAAAAAAACAATACTCAGAAGAATGTTCCCGAGATTGATAATTCTTCACAAAAAAAATTAATATTACGTAGCATCTCAGTAAAGGAGGAGCAATGGGGTTTTTTGATCGCATGAAAGAAAGCTTTTCGAAAAAAGGGTTCGAACGCCTGAAAGACAGCATCTCAAAGACACGGGAAAGTTTTATTGAAAAAGTCGAGACCATATTTACCGGCCGCAAGATAGATGAAGAATCTCTTGAAGAACTTGAAGAGATACTGATTATGTCTGATGTGGGTGCTCACGCATCTTCTCAGATAATGCTGACTCTCAGAGAAAGTGCAAAAAAAGGAGAGGCAAAGGATCTGGAGTCAGTAAAAGCACTCCTGAAGCGTGAAATGACCGCTGTCCTCGGCGACCCCCAGCCGCTTGTCATTCATGACAGCAAACCTTATGTCATCCTTACAATCGGGGTAAATGGAGTAGGAAAAACTACAACAATTGGGAAACTTGCAAGCAGGTTCAGATCCCAGGGGCTTTCGGTATTGCTCGCTGCCGGGGATACTTTCAGGGCTGCCGGGATAGAACAGCTCGAAATCTGGGCGAAAAGGGCTGATACACAGTTCGTGAAGCACCAGAAGGGTTCAGACCCCGCGGCAGTAGCCTATGATGCAGTAGTTGCAGCGCAGAGCAGAGGAATTGATGTCGTCATTATTGATACCGCAGGGAGACTCCATACAAAAAGCAATCTCATGGAAGAACTGAAGAAAGTCAAAAGAACGATAGAAAAAGCCCTTCCGGGAACTCCGCAGGAAATACTGCTGGTAGTTGATGCAACAACCGGACAGAACGCACTAAGACAGGCAGAATTATTCAACGAAGCAATCGGCGTTACCGGTATAGTACTGACAAAGCTTGATGGAACGGCAAAAGGCGGAATCATATTTGCAATAAAAAAGGGATTGGGTATCCCGGTCAGGCTCATAGGGGTCGGTGAAGGGATAGAAGATCTCAGGGACTTTGCGCCAGAAGAGTTTGTAGAGGCACTCTTTTCATGAATTCAATCCATATCGGAAGCGCTGCCTTACCGCCCGTCTCCCTCGGCCCTATCGGGGTGTGGTTGTCCCTTCCCACCCATACTCCTACGACGAGTCTTTCATCAAATCCGATGAACCATGCATCCGTATAGTTATTTGTCGTTCCGGTTTTTCCGTACAAAGGCCTCTTCAGCTCTTTTGCTTTCACCGCAGTTCCTTCCTCAACAACTGCATGCAGAAGTGTTCTGATCTGCTCAACTTCCTCGTCTGTCAACGCTTCTTCCAGAACAGAGCCTGTTTCCTCAACAATAATCCAGTCCCTGTTGTATATTTTTTCATACAGAATGGGTTTTGGTTTATATCCTGTCGCAAAAACCGAGTAAGCAATAACCATATCGTAAAGGGTAACGTCAGACGCCCCTATTGCCAGGGGAAGATACGGCTGAAGTGTGCTGGTAATTCCGAGTCTTCTTGCGGTTTCCATGACAGTATCAACCCCAAGATATGCTGCAAGCCGAATCGCTGCACAATTGAGAGACTTGGCAAGCGCTGTTTTCAGTGTTACGTTTCCGTAATATTTTCCATCGTAGTTACGCGGGACCCATCTCTGTCCCGGCCTCGCACCCCCAAAAGAAACCGGCGAGTCATTGATTATTGATACAGATGTCATCCCGCTCTCTATGGCAGCAACATACACGAACGGCTTGAATGCGGAACCCGGCTGCCTTAAGGCCTGCGTAGAGCGATTATACTGGTTTTTCCAAAAATTAGAGCCTCCGACCATCGCCTTAATGTGCCCAGTTCTCATATCCACTGCCAGCAGCGCTGCCTCAACTCCCGGTCTTACCCTCCTCTCAATCGCTGATATACCGTTCCTTACCGCATCCTCCGCTATGCTCTGCATTCTCGAATCGAGTGTTGAGTATATCTTGTAACCCGAGGTATATAATGCATTTCCATAGCTTGGCTCAAGGTTCTGTCTTAGTAATTCTATGAAATACGGGGCATCATATTTCCTGAAGTTGGGTTTTTCGGGCAAAGACGCCTTGTTTGCCGCCTGATACTCATTCTCGGTAATGAATTTGTTCTCCCTCATCTGCTTGAGTACTATTGCCCTTCTTTCCCTTGATTTTTCAGGATTCTTAAAAGGTGAATAGACAGACGGTGCCTTTGGCATAGACGCAAGAAGAGCCGCTTCAGGGATATTGATATCTTTCACAGATTTGCCGAAATATGTCTGAGCCGCTGCCTCTATACCGTACGCCCTTGTCCCGAAATATGCCTGATTCAGGTACATTCCGAGGATTTCGTCTTTTGTATATGTTCTCTCAATCTTAAAAGACAAAACTGCTTCCTTGATTTTTCTGGAAATGGCCCGCTCCGGTTTCAAAAAAAGCATTCTTGCAAGCTGCTGTGTGATTGTGCTTCCGCCTTCTACGATTCCACCTGCCTTTATATCATGCCAGAGCGCTCTCATGATTCCGATAAAATCTACCCCCGGATGTGCATAAAACCTAATATCTTCCACGGAGATAAAAGCCTTTTTTACATGCTCAGGGATATGGTAATGCGGAACGAATGTCCTTCTCTCAAGATAGAGCTCTGCGATGACCTTCCCGTCGGTTGAATATACGTTTGATGATTCCAGGGGCGCATATTCTTCAAGGAGTTTGATATTCGGCAAGTCGGACAATGTCCTGTATAACACTCCCCCGATTATGCCCGTCAGGAGAGAAAGAATAAGGAACCCTGTAATAACTTTCATCATTCTGGTCATTGTTCAATTATAATCGATATTCTTTTGAAAATTATGCGGGTTCTGATTAACGCAGCATGGCGGAGGGAAAAGGCTGTATTATTTCATGTTTTTTTGTTGTTCAGGGTCTTCTCAGACAGGACGGTGTATTTCTTCAATAACCAGTTCGATAATTTTGGGAACTTTATCTCTGATCTCCGGAGACAATTCCATGCTCATCTCAAGAGATTTGGGTTCAATTCCAATTACCGTCGTACTGGGTCTTTTCCCGATCAATACGGATAAATCGATAACTTCCAGAATACCGATCTGGTGGACAGATGTCTTGAACCCTGACGGAACATTTCTCACTTCATCTATGTCAAAACGGTAGATTGACCCCGGTGAGGCATGTCCCCTGACTGCGTCAATGACAATCAGACGGTCTGCCTCTGTAATTATGTTCAAAAGCCTGAAACCGTCCGTACCACCCTCTACAACAGTCACTTCGGGGGGAAATTTCATTTGTATGAGCTCGTTTGCGACGTGAACACCGATGCCTTCATCGGACAGAAGGATATTTCCTACACCAAGTACAACGATTTTCTTGGGGGAGACATTGTCTCCCCCCTCTGTTGTTGTGTAAACCTTTTCAGTTTTTTTCATTCGATAATGAACTTCCGTATCTGATTGTCTTGCGGGTCAATGACGTGTATTGCGCACGCCAGACATGGATCAAATGACCGTATGATTCGGACGACATTGACAGGATTTTTGGGATCCGGAACAGGAGCTCCTATCAATGATTCCTCATACTGTCCGCGAACTCCGTTGTCACATCGTGGTGATGCGTTCCAGGTTGAAGGGACAACAGCCTGATAATTCTCGATCTTTTTGTCCCTGATTCTGATCCAGTGACCAAGGGCTCCCCTCGGCGGCTCGGAAAAACCGGCTCCCATGCCGCTTGACGGAGGATCCCAGTGTTCAGTGTCATGAATTTTGAATCCGGGTTTTGTCATCTCCGTCTGAAGCTGGTCCAGCCAATGATAGCAGGCGTCGACAACCATTTTGGTTTCTATGGCCCGTGCTGCATGTCGTGCTACAGCGCCGGGTTTTGCGCCTTTTTCTACCAGTGCAAGTATGTCGCTGTTTTTTGCTATGATCATTCTTGCAAGCGGACCGACTTCCATCGCGGTGCCTTCATAACGCGGTGCCTTCACAAAAGAGTATGCATTCTTTTTATCAAGGTTGAATATCTGTTCACCGTTATATGGATGAACGGGTTTGTTCTCCTTGTACCACGCATATTTCACGGATTCGGTGATCCTTTCCGGAATGACCGTGTCAATCTTTATGTCTGCCGGATTCAGTCCTTTCATGACACCAGCAGGGAAGAGGAGCTTCTTGCCATCCTTGTCAAGCTGGAAGTCACCATACGACATATAATTATGGTGTCCCCCCCCGATACCCATTTGGGCAAGCGGCCAGAGTGGTCCTGTGCCGAATGCAAGCACATCCGGTATATAGATTTCACTGATGAATTTCGCCTGCTCATCCAGCATCGAACGGAACCGTGCAACCTGGTTGATGTCCGGAAAAGACGTCACTCCGCCGACAACGATGTTCTGATAGTGCGGGGTTCTTCCACCCCATATGGCTCCCATATTCCGCGCTTTAGCGTGCATCTTCAGGGCCTTCAGGTAATGGCTCACTGCAGATATCACGATATCAGGATCTTTCACGGTAAACTCATCAGGTTCATATCTCGGGGTGAGGGGATAGGTATCCTTTGCCTTCACCAGGGATACTATTTTGTCCTTAACCGCAAGAAGATCCTTGTCATTTCCCTTGTAGTCGGCGATCGCCATGATATCAATGTAATCAAGGGCACTTAACTGGTAAAAATGGAGAGGATGATCATATATGTATTCTGCGCCCATCACAAGATTTCTTATGAGATTTCCTCCCCAGGGAACCTTGGCCCCGAATGCAGCATCAAGGGCGCGTGAAGAGGCGAGCTGGTGCACACTGTAGCATACCCCGCAGAAGCGGCTGGTAACATACGATGCATCCCTGGGATCCTTCCCCGTGAGAAGAGCCTCAAATCCCCTTGCCATCGTGCCGCTGCTCCATGCATTCTTGACCTTGCCATTCTCGATCTCGACTTCAATCTTCAGATGTCCTTCGATCCTGGTTACCGGATCAATCGTAATTTTCTTAGCCATATATTTTCACCTCCTTTAACTTTCTTCTTTTGTAAACATTCCGGCCTTTTTCATGGCCATGATCTTTTTGGAAGATTCGCTTTCCACAGTATAGAGAGGTGTGACATGTTCATAAAAACTCGGTTCGCCACATGCCTGACATACGCCTCCGCAATCGATGCAGAAGTTGATTCCGTCATTCCATCGTCTTATCGAACAATCACTGTGCGACATAGGGCCCTTACATCCCTTCTGCAGCAGGCACCAGTCTTTCTGTCTCGGGTCATTCCAGTCATTCAGAAATTCTCCTGCATCAAAATGCGCCCTGCGCCTGCAATTGTCATGGATAAGCCTGCTGTCTCCGAAATACATCGCGGGACGTCCATTCGAGTCCAGCTCTGGTATGTTTCCCGTAACAAGTACATACAGGATGGTCCCCACAAGATGATCCGTATGGACAGGACATGTAGAAATATTTATGACCGGCTTGTCAATCTTGGCCTTTTTTAGGGATTCAGTTACAGATATTCCCTTACTTGGAGTTGCCCTCGGGATACCCCCGAAAGCACCGCATGCACCTACCGCAAGCACTGCCTTTGATTTCCTTGCAGCTTCTTCAACAATTTTTCTGAAAGGACGGCCGCCTATTTCGCAGAATCTGTCATCCGCTGATGGTATTGCACCCTCCACAATCAGGATATATCCTCCTTCTTTGACTGTCTGATCATGGATCTCCTCCACCATATGTCCGGCAGCGGCCATAATCGTGTCGTGCTGTCTCAGGGATATCTTGTCAAGAATTATCGAAGAAACCGGAGGATGCAGGCTTTGTGTCAGCGATATGGTACATCCGGCGCATGCAAGCCCTTCCAGCCACATCACAGAAGGTTTTTTTGAACCCGATTCCAGCGCATATGCGAGTTTCGAGGAAAATTCGAACTCTGAAAGACCAAAAAGGGCTGCTGTTGCAGCACAATACTTCAGGAAGTCTCTTCTGTTTATACCGTGAGCTTCAAAAATGTTCATAAGCCCATCGTTGAGAATTTTTTCTCCTTTCATGTAGTCACCTCCTTTTTATACTCTAAAACCCATCAATAACTTATTGGAGTTGCTTCTATGTGTGCAATATATCACCTCCTTTTGCTCCCTTCAGCTTATCACATTTTATAAAAAAATCAAATGCTTTAAATATATTTAAATTATTATATTATTTATAATTAAATTTTACAATGTTCTTTGGTGTTCTTCAATCAATTTGTTCGATAAGGATGACGGGTTGCAGCTGACTGCAATTACATATTTTCAATATGGGGTGACTGGGTCGAAGAGGTTTTACTGTACTATTATGGAGAAAGTATTGTTAGTTATCCCTTTGCGTTCAGAAGCGCATCGCGCATGACAGATATATCGGGGGTTCTCCCTGTCCAGAGTTTGAACGCAAAGTATCCCTGCCATAAAAGCATTCCGAGACCATCAAGCGTATCATAGCCGTATCGGGATGCCTCATTGACAAGGCGTGTTTTCTTGTAGATCAGATCGCAGACTACAACACTTTTCTTGAGGTTCTCCAGAGCAAACGGTAACGGGTCGTCTTTTTTTAAACCGAGAGGTGTTGCATTTATGACCATGTCATAACGTTTGAGTGACGAAAGTTCATAACATGGTGATACATTATTCCGTATTTTTTTCAGATCACTCATCAGACTGTCAAGCTTTTCTCTTGTTCGTCCGTATATGCTTACCGTTTTTGCCTTCTGGCTGAGAGAGAAGCTTACTGCCCTTGCTGCCCCGCCGGCTCCGACTATCAGAATATCCTTTCCCTTTACTGTGATTCCGGCCTCTGACATTGCCTTCATGAAACCCGCACCATCAGTGTTATGCCCGGTCAATCTTCCCTTTTTGTTCACTATGGTATTGACCGCGCCGATGAACGCCGCTTCTTCGGCAACATTGTCGAGATATTTGATGACTTTTTCCTTATGCGGTACCGTAATATTAATCCCCTGGATATTCAGCGCCCTGATCGCAGCAACCGCTTCACGAAGATTATCAGGGTGCACCAGAAAAGGAATATAGCAGTAGTCAAGACTGAGCGATTCAAACGCTGCATTGTGCATTGCAGGTGACAGAGTATGCTCAACAGGATAGCCGATAATTCCGGTAATACCAGTTTTTCCGCTAATTTTCACGGGCCTCCCCTCACATTATCCACTATGATCAGAGTATCTCTCGGATGATATTCTCCAGTTCCGGATACTCATAGAAACATCCGTCCGGATGTACCCCATTGTAATCGCTGCATGGGGACCTGTAAAGTATGCATTTCATTCCCGCTTTCTTTGCCCCCACAAGATCCTTGTGGGGATTGTCTCCGACATATACGGAATCAGCGGCATGAACACCGGAATCATTCATTGCCTGCTGGAATAGACGTATATCCGGTTTTTTGTATCCTGTTCTTGAGGACAGAATCCTGTGTTTTATGAACTGGTCGAGGCCGAGCATTGCCATTTCAGGTTCAGCGAAAATCCACTGTGCATCAGAGATGATTGCGAGTTTGTATCTCCTGCCGAGGGAAACGAGAACGTCATACACACAATCAAAGACGCAGAATGTCCTTATGGTGAGAGACCGGAAAAGCATAATGGTGTCAATCACTGTTCCCTTTGAATACTTTCTTTTTCCGTATTTATTGATAATGCCGAAAAAGATATCATACACATCAACCTCGGGATACTCTTCTTTGCTGTGGCTCAGACACTGTTGTATGCTCTCCTGGTATGTCTTTTTCAATTCTTCCGGAGATATGTTCACTGAGTGGTATGCAAGGTACCGAGAGAGTGTTTCATATACCCATGGATCATTTTCATCTGTCCTTATATTGATCAATGTTCCATAGAGATCAAAAAAAACTGCCTTTTTCACGCGAGCTTAAACCCCCATTTCATACACTCCAGCGCTTCATGGGCGAGGCGTTTCCTGTAATCCCATGAAAGGTAATTGTTCCGCGCGATCCTCAGCTCAGTCAGCGCCATATAGAATGGCATTCTCAAGGTAATCTCTTTGAATGCCCTTTTGCTGGCTGCATCATGGCCTGTATAGGACTTGAGAAAATGCCTTATGTACGGTTCAGCGGCAAAAGCATTACCGGTCCGCCACATGAATGCATGTTTCAGTTCGCCGCATATCATGCCGATATCATAGACAAGATCACAGTTTTTCATCCTCTCGAGGTCTATCGCAACAACATCTCCTTTCTCTGTGAAGATAAAATTTGTCGGGGTTGCATCTCCGTGTACTATGACATTTCTGGCCCCGTAATATGTAATCCTTTTCAGCCATTTGTCCATCATCTTCAGAAAGGATTTGCCCTGATCATCTGACAGAACTCTCTGACTGAGGAGTCTCTGCAGAATCTTCCTGAAATAGGAACCCAATGCATTGAGGTTCACATCATTTCCGTCTTCTGTCCTTGAGTGCAGTGCAAAAAGAAAAGACGATAACCTGGAAAGATTGTCGATCAGGGGGACTACCCTGAACCTGAACATTGCCTGCTTCAGGTAATAATCGAGGTCTTTTCCCTGAATAAACTCCTCTGTGAGGGCAAGTCCGATTCTTTCTTCCCTGCTGATAGGACGGACCACATAATTCGGATATGTATCAAACCCATAATTTCTCAACCTTGCAAGATTGTCAAACTCACCCTTTTTTCTCAGAAGTCTTTCCTGTTTCGTGTCATGCAGCCGGTAAAATTTCCCTATAATGGCAACTCTGGTATTTTCTTCCGTGTATTTATATACCATCCCTGAAGACATTCTGTTGACGTGAAACTGGGGATATTTTGTATCAGCAATTACCTGAGACGTGAGTATTTCGTACAGCGGATCTGCATAATCAAGCTTTCCAAGATATGTTTCGCCCATGAAGTAATTCTACCACAGATAGATTCTTTCATCATATCCTGTTATCAGGACTTCATACCCTTCATCCGCAAGATCCCGCGCGGTTTTTCTGACTGCATCCTCTGACGCAAATTTGCCCACTCTCACCCTGTAGTAAACATTGCCCCTCATCTCTGCCTCCGTGGTATATACATTACGGTATTTTATCTCGAGTGCTTTTCTGAGACGATACGCATTGCTTGGTTCGCTGAAAGACCCTACTTGAATAGTGAACGGCCCTGCACTTGATGCATATCTTACCTGTCTCACATACGAACTATCCCTTCCCAAAGGCCGAATCCTGACCATTCCTACTCCTTCGCGTATAAGATCAATCTCCTTTGCTGCGGCATATGAAAGGTCGATGTCTCTTCCCTCAACAAAAGGACCCCTGTCGTTTACCATGCAATCTACAGACTTTCTGCTGGATACGCTGGTAATCTTCAGCCTTGTACCAAAAGGATACTCCTTATGTGCGCAGGTAAATGCGTACATATTGAAGATTTCACCGGATGAGGTTGGCCTCCCGTGAAATTCAGTACCGTACCAGGATGCTACTGCATAGTCCATGCCCGGGTATGTCGCATATCGTGAAGAGGCACAGGATGAAGATATTAATACTGTTATGAACAGCAACAGGCAAGCTTTATTCAATGTTCTCTTCTCTATTTTTTTGCTTTCAGGGGGGAAACTAATGATACAGAAGGTTTTGCTTACCGGGCTGTTCCCTGTGTCATCTTTCCTGCCGATGTTTTCATGCACACAGATATGATATCATAATATATATCTGCTGAGGTCTTCATCCTTCACTATTTCACTCAGTTTTTCCCGGACATACGCTTTATCGATCATGAGTTGGCCGTTTTTTCTTTCCGGAGCCTCAAAGGAGATATCCTCAAGAAGTTTTTCAAGAACAGTATGAAGCCTCCGCGCACCGATATTTTCTGTTCTCTCGTTCACATGTGCAGCAATGTCTGCAATCTCATTGATTGATTCATCATCAAATTTTAGTATCACCTCTTCCGTAAAAAGAAGCGCGGTATACTGTTTGATAAGGGCATTGTATGGCTCTGTCAGTATCCTCACGAAATCTTCCTTGCCGAGGGCATTGAGTTCAACCCTTATCGGAAACCTCCCCTGAAGTTCAGGGATCAGGTCAGAGGGTTTTGACATATGAAAAGCCCCGGCTGCAATGAAAAGAATATGTTCCGTCTTGACAATGCCATGCTTGGTCGTTACGGTAGTTCCTTCAACGATAGGAAGGAGGTCCCGCTGAACGCCCTCCCGTGATACATCAGGACCATGCGCGTGTCCCCTGCTGGCAATCTTGTCGATTTCATCAATAAAAATGATTCCAGATTGCTCGACCCTATCTATCGCTTCCCTGGTGACTTTTTCAATATCAATAAGCTTGTTCGCCTCTTCCTGCTGAATGATGCTCAGTGCTTCGGGAATCTTGACTTTTCTTCTTTTTGATTTCTCGGGAAGAAAACTGCCCAGCATTTCCTTAAGGTTTATCTCGAGATCCTCCAACCCGACATTGGAAACAACTCCGAAGGGAATAACCTTTTCCTTAACCTCGATATCCACATACCTGTTGTCAAGCTTCCCCTCCCTCAGCTGTAATCTCAGGCGCTCACGTGTTTCCTTGTGTTGTTCCTTATCTTCGTCTTCCGGTCCTGTTGTCCTTGATATTCTCGGCTGCGGGAGTAGCAGATCAAGCACGCGTTCTTCAGAGAGCTGCTTTGCCTTTTCCTGAACCTTTTCAATGTGCTCTGACTTAACCATTCCTATTGATATTTCGGTAAGGTCACGGATCATCGATTCAACGTCACGTCCCACGTACCCGACCTCTGTAAACTTTGATGCCTCAATTTTCACAAAAGGGGCATTCGCGAGCCTTGACAGTCTTCTTGCGATTTCAGTCTTTCCGACACCGGTTGGGCCTATCATGATGATGTTTTTCGGCAGCACCTCATCCCGCAGTTCAGGCGAGAGTTTCTGTCTTCTCCAACGGTTTCGCATGGCAATTGCAACCGCCTTTTTTGCCTTGTTCTGTCCGATTATATATTTATCGAGTTCTTCTACAATCTTCCTTGGTGTGAGATTATCCATGTATTTCCTCTATAGTGATATTTTCATTCGTATATATGCAGATATCTGAAGCGATCTTCATGGCTTTGGCTACAGTGTCCCTTGCTGACAGGTCAGTGTTTTCCGTCAATGCCCTTGCTGCTGCCTGTGCATATGTGCCTCCTGATCCAATGGCTGCGATTCCGTCTTCAGGCTCAATGACATCCCCAGTGCCCGATATGATGAACGTATGTTCCTTATCCGCAACGATCAGAAGGGCTTCAAGCCTTCTCAGTATCTTATCTGTCCTCCAGTCCTTCGCAAGTTCAACAGCAGCCCTCGTGATATTCCCCCGGTAAGATTCAAGTTTCGCCTCGAACTTTTCGAACAGGGTCAGTGCGTCTGCTGTTGCCCCGGAAAATCCGGTCAGAATATTCTCATTGGACATCTTTCTTATCTTTTTCGCGTTGTGCTTCAATACCGTATTGCCCATGGTTACCTGCCCGTCTCCTGCGATTGCCACGTGCCCGTTACGTCTTACACAGAGAATTGTTGTGCCCCTGAACATATAAACTCCTTCGGTTTATTCGTGTCATTCCTTGTTCTCCCTGGAAAAGGGGTGTGCCCTGTCATATATATCCATTAAATGCGTGATATCAAGATGAGTATATTTCTGGGTTGTAGAAAGCGACGCATGCCCCAGAAGTTCCTGTATCACCCTGAGGTCAGCACCGCCCTGGAGCAGATGACTTGCAAAAGAATGTCTCAGGGTATGAGGACCTATCCTTCCGTTTATCAGCGCTGCCCGTGCATATTTTACTACTATACGTCTAACTCCCCTGTCTGTCAATCGTGTTCCCATCCGGTTCAGGAACAGAGCCTTGTCCTTTTCTTTTAACAGAATCCTTTCGACCATATATGATTTCACCGCATCGAGTGCTTTTGATCCGACAGGAAGTATTCTCTCCTTCTTCCCTTTGCCTTTGACCTTTATCATGGCCTCCTTGATATTGACGTCATCCGTACTCAATCTCGCCAATTCGCTTACCCGCAATCCGCTTGAATACAAGAGTTCAAGTATCGCCCTGTCACGTGCAGGCATGAAACCTATCCCTTCAGGCTTTTCGATCAGGGCAAACACGTCATCAACAGAAAGAAATCTGGGAAGCATTCTGGGAATCCTGGGATTTGAGACCATCTTTGCAGGATTTGCGAATATGTATCCCTCCCGGTACAGAAATTTATAAAAAGACCTAATGCTCGAAAGCCTCCTGCTGACCGTAGTTCTGCTGAGACCTTTTCTGATCTGATCAGCGACAAACCCCCGCACATCAATCATATCCACCTTGTCAGGGTCAGCATGCATATATTCTGCAAATTCTTTGAGGTCTTTTCTGTATGCTCTTACTGTATGGCCTGACACTGCCTTTTCCACCGCAAGATACCTCAGGAATTTATCAATATGTTCTTTCATTGTGTAGTTATATTTTACCCCAACCGTAAACGGAATATGCTATTCCCTTGTGCAATTGTGGCAAATCATGAAATGCGTGCTGCTTTCAGGAAGTTACCTGTTACGAACAGATGAGAGCATGTAATCGAGGCTTTTCAAATCACCTGTATGATAGACATTCACATCAGGGGCTATCCTCTTTATCAGACCTGAAAGAATCTTTCCCGGTCCGACCTCAATAAAGGTATCTATGCCGCAATCATTAATAGTTTTTACAGAATCCTCCCATAAGAGAGGACTGCTGAGCTGCCTGACGAGTGAAGATTTTATTGCATTCACTTCATCTGGCAGGAAAAGGGCATCGGCATTATTTACCACAGGGATGCTCATGGGATGGAAATCCGTTGTATCAAACAATTCTGCAAGTCTTTGTGATGCATTCTCCATTAGTCTGCAATGAGACGGCACACTCACCGAAAGAGGCATCGCTCTCTTTGCTCCTGCTGCCTTGCACAGTTCGATTGCTTCCTCAACAGCGTTTTTTTCTCCTGCGATAACAATCTGTCCCGGACAATTATAGTTCGCCGAAGAGGCATATCCTGATTTCAGCACACTGCAGATTTCATCTACCTTTTCCCTTTCCAGGCCGATAATTGCTGCCATAAGGCCTTTTCCTTCAGGAACTGCTTCCTGCATGAACTGACCCCTTTTTTCCGTAATTCTCACCATGTCTTCAAACAAAACAACCCCTGATGCTGCAAGGGCGGAATATTCTCCAAGGCTGTGTCCAGCCATAACTGATGGTTCAATCCCCATATGAAGCAAAACTTTATAAATTGCGATGCTCGTTGTGAGAATGCATGGTTGGGTACGAAATGTCCTGTTCAGTTCATCTTCCGGACCATTGAAAATGAGGTTGGGAACGTCATATCCCAAAACATCGGATGCCATGCTGAACACTTCTCGCGCAGTTCTGAATCTGTCGAATATTTCTTTTCCCATTCCGACATGCTGGGAACCCTGTCCGGGAAATACAAATGCAATTTTCATCTCCCCTCCTGAAAAAACTACATCCCCTTCGCTTCCCTGATTCTTTTAATCAGGAGCGGGATAATCTCGTAAAGATCACCGACTATGCCATAGGTTGCTACATTAAATATAGGCGCATCAGGATTCTTGTTGATTGCGATAATGACGTCTGATGACTGCATGCCGACAAGATGCTGCACCGCGCCCGATATTCCGCATGCCAGATATATTTTCGGACACACTGTTTTTCCTGTCTGGCCTACCTGATGCCTGTAAGGAATCCATCCCGCATCTACCGCAGCCCTTGAGGACCCAACAGCGCCGCCCAGTATTTCAGCGCATTCCTCAATAAGCTTGAAGCCTTTCGGGTCACCGAGACCCCTTCCGCCGGATACAATAATCTCTGCTTCCTGAAGATTTATCGTAATATCTGATATTTCCCTTACGGTTTCTACCACGTTTGTGCGTGTAGACAACCCTTCTGCCTTCACCTCGAAAATATCGCCCTTTTTCCCCCCATCATAATGTCCCCGTTTCATAACCCTTGGACGCACTGTTGCCATCTGCGGACGGTTGTTGGGGCAGAGAATGGTTGCCATGATATTGCCGCCAAATGCTGGCCTGACCTGAAGAAGATTTCCTGTTTCCTTATCAATTGACAGCGAGGTGCAATCAGCAGTCAATCCTGTTCTCAGACGCGCTGCGACCCTCGGGAAGAAAGATCTGCCGATAGGGGTTGCCCCTGCAAGAACGATTTCAGGTCTATGATCCTTAATAAGATTCGTCAGCAATTGTGCATAAGGCTCATCATTGAAACTCTCCAGAATTTCGTGTTTACCAAGATATATCTTATCAGCTCCCCATCTGATCAGTTCCCGGGCTTCGTTCTCAGATGCTCCAAAAAGCACGGCCGAGAGATCAGCGTTTCTTTCTTCAGCAAGGGTTCTTCCGATACCCAGGAGTTCGTATGCAACGGAAGCCACTTTCCCGCCCCTCTGTTCGGCAAATACCCATACCCCTTTGTAAGCCCCTGCTAGCATATCTGCATCTGCGCCTCCTATTTTTTCGCTCTCGACATCCATGATCGCGCCCTCCGGGCATACGCTAATACAGGCCATACATGACTGGCAGTATTCATTGATATATGCCTTTCCTTCTCTCATCTCAATCGCTTCAAAAGGGCATGATGAGAGGCATTCTTCACAGCCATGGCATTTTTCGATATTCACGATTACAGGCATTTCAATCCCCGCAATTCCTGAATCAGGGCTTCCACCTGTTCATCCGGAGTACCTTCGAGCATCTTTCTGTCAGTTCGCATTTCGGGCGTGAATATATTCTTCACCTTTGTCGGTGAACCCTTCAGCCCCACATCATTCTCATCTGCAGGGATATCGGCCATTCCCCATGTTGAAATGACCGCCTTCTTTGCAGCCATCTTTCCTTTCAACGAAGGCATCCTCGGTTCATTCAGTTCCTTCACTACGGTTAGGAGGACGGGGAGAGAGGATTCTACCAGGTCATATCCCTCATCCATCATCCTCTGAACCTTTATTGATTTCTGTGTTATCGATTCGATTTTCCTCACATACGAGATATGTGGGATATCAAGAAATTCAGCGGTCTCAGGCCCGACTTGTGCAGTATCGCCGTCTATTGCCTGCTTTCCGCATATGATTATGTCAGCACCTATCTTTTGAATAGCCATAGAAAGAGTATACGAAGTCGCCCATGTATCTGAACCGGCGAATGCCCTGTCCGAGAGAAGGACGGCCTCGTCTGCTCCCATCGCGATTGCATCCCTTAAGGCGGATTCTGCCTGAGGGGGGCCCATGGTGATTACCGTAACTTTTCCCCCTGCCCTTTCTCTGATCTGCAAGCCTGCTTCTATTGCATGCATGTCAAAAGGATTTATGATGCTTGGAACTCCTTCACGCACCATAGTTCCCGTTTCGGGATTGATCTTCACTTCGGCACTGTCAGGGACCTGTTTAATACAAATAATGATGTTCATTCCGGATGCACCTCATGTCTTTATATTTATCTGTTACTCATCTCCAAGAAGAGCAGTTTCATCTTTCTTTTCCTGTTTTCCTTCATCGTCGATACGGACATACCAGCAGACTTGTTTCCAGATTATTTGAATTCTTTTCAAGATTGAAAACTGGATTGATATTATACGATGACATTTTTAATGATGTAAACCCCGTTGACCATGTTTGGAAGCCTAACGAAATCCTGTAACATGCTGAAACATCTTAACAGATGTTTGCATTATTCCGTATTGATTGCGCGGAGAACTGTGAGAACAAAGATAATTTACTTCAGTTCCACAAGGAAACGAAAGCTCTGATAACTGAAAAGAGCGCCGTTGGGAATGATTTGCTCTACTTTCGGACCCGATTCCATATACTGTCCTTCCTTCAGTGTTTGGCTGTTGATTCTTATCATGCGTGCAGTCGGGTCATCGGAATAGAGAAATACCGTAATATTGAAATCAGATAGCTTCTGCCTGATGGAATGGGGAAGTTCGTTCAGTGCATATATTTTGCTTTTGTCCGGATTTACAATATTGTCGTTTTTTAATTCTTTCATACTGTTTTCGTGTCCCGGATTCTGTGCGTGCTCTTTTCCGGCAAATGCATCTGCTTTACTGAGATTCCCGGGTGCCGGATATCCCTTATTTCCTTTTTTGTCTGGTGGCGTCACACTCTCCCTTTCACCATTTGCCATGATGCGTTCGTTCCTGCCGTAATCCGGCTTTGCAGCTGATGGTTTACTGCCGGCTGCCACAACGTGATCTTCCTTTTGATATAATGATCCAGGATCATTCAATATCTCTCTCTTAGACGCAGCTATTTCCTGCCCCGTTTGCCCAGTCATCACTTTTATTTTTTTCTCAGACGATACAAACCAGTAAAATATCGCTCCCATATTGATGAGCAATACAAAAGAAAGTATATACGGCCACGGTGAGCGTTTTTTCTTCTCCTGATACACCGTTTCCTGCGTTGCGAGAAGGTCTGGTGGTGCTCCCCGTTTTCGCTCTTTTTCCGATTTTCTGAGTGCATCAAGAATATATGACACTATGCCCCCGCTTCTTCTTTCCTTGTCAGCAATGGTTCTCTGCTGCCTGTTGCATTGTTCAGATGGATAATGGTTTGAGAACCTACTACACCATCAGGAACAAGCCCCTTCGAATTCTGAAATTTTTTGATCTGTTTTACTAGATTTTCGTCATACACGGGATTCTTCAACGGCTGAGGCGTTACCCCCTGAGCAGCAGCCAGTTTTTGATGGACCCATGCTGTGACAGGCCCCCGATACCCCTGATGCAGGCTTCCCTGATAATGATCAGGGGCTTTCCATAGTATCAGCAGTTCGCCCGACCATTTCTTTTCAATCTCTTTTATGTCGACTTTCATTTCCTTCGCTCCTGCAACCAGCGTAGCGTGACCATTCATGATATTCGTCACTGTAACAAAAAATGTTTTTCCTGCATCATTAACAAGACGCAATACCGCCGGACGGTTCAGGCGGAGGAGATCATTGACGCCTCCCCGTATCTTCAGGCACTGAAGTCCGTGTGATGCAACCTGAACACACGCCTCTTCGTTTTCGAGATACGGGATGCTCCATTGAGCAAACAGTGCCCGCAATGCCAAAGTTCTGCTTTTCTCGATAGGGTAACCGTCCGGCCAGTGCAATGCAACAGACGCTAATGCTTCAGGATGCTGTAATGCAGATAGAGATTTTTCTTGCGTATTCGTGCCTGTATGACGGGGTGCATATATCATATAAGCTATGGTAATCACAGAAAGACTCCCGATGAGGAAAAGACCCGCAGCAATCCACTGCAATAACTGATTTTTCTTTTTGTATTGAACGGTTGTACCCATAACTTCACGTGCCGCTTTCACAAGGGTTTTTCTTTCAACATGGGGGCTTCCCTCAACATATGCGCCCAGTAACGCTCTATCGCATATGATATTGATCATCCGTGGTATCCCGCGACTGAAAGAATAAAGGCTGTCCATGACAGAATCCGGGAACAATATTCCCGGAGCTCCCGCAAGAGACAGGCGGTGGGCCACATATGCCTTCATCTCACTTTTTGAGAGCTGTTCTATATGGTATCGCGCGGTAATACGTTGTGAAAGCTGGAGCATTTCCTTACGTGCCAACATGTCTTTCAGTTCGGGCTGTCCAACCATTATGACCTGAAGAAGCTTCTGCTGATTCGTTTCAAGATTTGTCAGAAGTCGTATCTGCTCCAACACATCCGTTGAAAGATTCTGTGCCTCTTCAATTATCAGCACTGTTTTGCGCCCTCTTGCGTATGCATCCAGAAGATATGCGTTAATCAGATCAACAAAAACCTTAATGCTTTCGTTGCCTGATGGATAATTGATTCCCAGCTCATCACAGAAAGACGCCAGAAGCTCCTTTGTGCTCACTTTCGGATTCAGGATAAAGGCAATATCTGAATATTCAGGTATTTGCTCCAGTAAACAGCGACATACCGTTGTTTTTCCGGTTCCTATTTCTCCTGTAAGCAGGACAAATCCGCCATCACTGTTGATTCCATATACGAGATGTGCCAGAGCTTCCCTGTGCTGTTCACTCAGGTAAAGAAAACGCGGGTCCGGTGAGATGGAAAAAGGTAATTCCTTCAGTCCGAAGTGTTCTTTATACATAAGACTTTTTTAACTCCATACTGATACAGGTATGAGAAAAATTACAATGCATTCAAACGTCCTCTATCTGTGCAATGCGGAGTTCAGCCCCTGTTGCCGAGATATCGCTGCTGAATCTGTCGATCAACCTGTTCACTTCCAATTGCTGTTCATCCCGGTAAAACAGGAACAATCCCATCATTTTATTTTTCTTCTCCATCTGAGGCTGACAGACAAGTCCCACTTTTTCTGCCAATGGCTGCAGCATTGAGGAAATCTCAGATATATTTCTGAGACGTGCATCCCTTTCTCTGCGAACACTTCCCACGATGAAAGCATACAGTTCTTCAGGAAGGTCCGGCACAAGTTCACGGGGGTCAGGCACATCCTCCTTCAGGTGCAAATCCATTAGAGCTGTGAGATTATCCTCGGGAAAAGGCCTTTTTCCCATTAGCATCTCATATGCGGTAATTCCGAGGGAGTAGATATCGGTTCGTTCGTCAACAGGTTCCCCCCGAATCTGTTCCGGAGCCATGTAATAAATTGTTCCAGGAAGGTTAATGTCCACGCTCCCCGGAGGGCATGCCAGTCCGAAATCAACGATTTTTGTCACACCGTCAGGCTGAACAAAAATATTCGCAGGCTTGATATCCTGATGGATTATTCCATGCGAGTGTGCATACTCAAGTCCGGAGCATACCTGTAAAATGATATCCAGAACTGCCTTCAGGGACAATTTTGGCATATGCGCAAGGATATCTTCCATCGATGATCCTTCAAGATATTCCATCATGATAAAAACCGTCCGGTACAATTCTTCGATATCATAGACTTTCACGATATTTACATGATTCAGTCCTGCAATGATCTTTGCTTCATTCTGGAATTTTTCGGCGAATTCAGGGTCCATGGCCATTGTATGTTTAAGCATTTTGATTGCAACGGGGAAATTCAATTTTCCGTGAATACCCTTGTACACTGTGCTCCAGGCACCCTGTCCTATCGTCTCTTTTATAGTATACTTGCCGACTGTTCTGAATGCCGACAGTTTCGAAGCAGAAATCCTGTCGGTTACTATTTCGGTTAAAAAATTCCTGAGGTCGGGATATTTCTGGGACAATGAATCAAAACTGTTCCTGTTCAAACGCCATACACTAATGCCGGTTTCAGCATCAACATGCGTGCTCCTTCGGGCACCTGTCAGTACCGACATTTCCCCTACGATATCACCTGCCTTTAATCGTGTTATTGATTCTTCTTTTCCGTCTATTTCCACTCTGATAATACATGAGCCTTTGCGGATAATATACAAACTGTCGCCTTCATCACCCTGCGTGATAAACCTTTCTCCCGGCTCGAAATGCATAAAACTCAGGCTGTTCAACAGAGGGCTGACCGATTCATGGGGAATTGAATTGAAGAGATTTGTTTCAAGAAGGAATTCAAGATCCTGAGGAGTCATTCTTTTTTCTTCGTCTCCAGATACAGACGCAACTCTCTTGTCTCCGGCAACTGTCTTATGAAATTCAATCCCCATGAGATAGCTGCCTGTCTTCTTGGGATGAATATCGCTCCATATCACCTTTCCCATAAGTGTCATCCATGCCTTATTTCCGGGATGCCAGATGCGCATGTCGAGAACCGATTGCCTCCTGAAATCCATCGGCGTTTCAACGAGAAGTCCTTTTTTGCTGATATTAATGACATTTATATGCAGAGTTGCCGGAATTTTTGCAAATATTGTGCGCAGATCTTTTCCTTGCTCAGGATAGATAAGACCGTTGTTTGGCGGCTGTATCTGTTCTCTTGGCCAGCGCCTTCGTTCTTTTTTGTTCTCCATTCACTCCCCTCTGCATTGCTTTCCAGCCAACAGATAGCTTTTTGTGAATAGATGGAGTATTCAAATATAGTTGTAAAATTATAGCAAATTTTTGGTATTGAGCAGAAAACGTTTTTATTGAAGCTTCAGTTTTCCTCAAGCTATGAAAAGGCGGGGATATCTGCCGTATCAATTATGTGCAGATGGATCTTTTCGTCTTTATTCGCACTGCTGAATAAGGCTTCCGCAGCATTTCTGATCTTCTCCGGGGAATGCGCTGCAACTACAATACGCAACCTGTTAAACCCCAACCTGTTTCTTTCCTTTTTTCCTGCATCAACAAGAATCGGTAACACTTCCTTTATTACGTCTGTATCATCGATTTCCGCGATATAAATCAGGAGCCTGTTGCCGATATTCAGCCTGCTTCTCAGAACAATATCGTGTACCCTAAGAGAAGACTGACACTCAATAATGCGGAATACCTCGTCGGGACACCCGCAACCCAATGTATTTCTTACAAAAGTTTTTATTTCTTCATAATTATTCATATTTTCTTCAGAATTATACAAGAATGACGACCCTGAGGGTTCAAACGAAAGAAGACTCTCGTGCAGAGTGGTTCTGCCGGAAATGAATCAGCGAAGCCTGAGGGTCAGTATGGGGAGCCGAACAGACAAAACATGCAATATTGCAGTCGCAAGTACGGATACTGGCTTAGCCTCCTGCTGTCCGTCTCTCGTATGACCTTTTTATCCTGAGGGCTTTTACCCTTTTCTTTCTCGCCTCTCTCTTTTTGCGCTTCTCTTTTTCGGATGGTTTCTCAAAAAAGCTTCTCTGCTTTATCTCTTTGAAAAGGCCGTCTTTCTGAAGCTGCCGTTTAAGGGATTTGAGTGCTTTCTCTACATCGTTACCGTATACTTTGATATCCAAAACATTTATCACCGCCCTCTTCCTGAACTGTTACTTTTTCCATATGCTGCACTGCTCTGGACGGCCCCTTTGTCCCGTTTCTCAAACGAGTCATCACCTTGATTGCTGTAACATGATGACTTCGAATAAGCATTATTCCGCAGAAAAAACGAATATTTCATCGTCTCAGGGGGCCAAAACTCCACAAGACAAAATAGTATAGAATAAGTTTATTTTATTGTAAATCTTTTTTTCATTTCCATAAGGCGAAAAATCTCTATTGTCCTTAAAATTTCCCCTTTATTATTTGTCTGCCCTGAGCTTTTACTGCACTTCCTGTATATCTCAAGAGATAATATTCACTTTTTGTCAACTTTTTTGTTTTTTGGTAGAATGAACACCATAGGACCTGAACAGTTTGCACAATTAAAAACACCCTGAAATAGCATTACAGGAAATACCACATCACAAATTATTTCTGATACTTATTATAATATTAAATACATAAAATTTATTGACGGTTGCAATATGAATCATCATAATGAAGTCAGGACATTATTGTGAGAATAAAAACAGGACAAGGAGGATGTAAAATGAAAAGGTCTTTTTCTGCTATTGCTCTTTTGCTCGGAATCTGTCTGGTATTCTTTTATTTCGGTTCTGCACAGGGATTTCGTGGCGGCGGCGGAAGAGGAGCTTCTGCAACACCAACCAGTTCTGCCCTGAAACCCGAGGGCGCAGCCGTATGGCAATATCTGAAGACAACGGATTACACGAAGAAGTTCAAGATGTGGCCGGGAAAGTCGTCTTTCTATCAGGGCAAGGAGCCTCACGGTGCGCTTTTGACCACTTATGTCAATATTCCGGCCCTAATGGCCATTGCGGGAAAAAAGGGATCCTTTCCTGAAGGCTCCATGATTGTGAAAGAGAACTACTCCTCTGAAAAGCAACTAAAGTCGATAACCGTTATGTACAAAGTATACGGATACAATCCAGAAGCAGGAGACTGGTTCTGGGCACAATATGCGCCGGGCGGAAAAGTTGAAGCAGAAGGCAAGGTGGATACATGCATCAAATGCCATGCTGAAAACAAAAATAACGACTATATTTTTACCGCACCTCTGAAATAAGATGCCTGGGAGGGGAACCATGCTCCGGCACTTTCCCCTCTTTTTTCATACTGCATCGGGAGGGTTTCATGGATAAAGCATTCGACACAAGGGTTATTGACATTATCCAGCGGACTCACGATATTAAGAGTTTTCGATTTTCCTGCCCTCAGGACATTTCTTTCAAACCGGGACAGTTCTTTTTTGTTACGATAAGAATTCATGGAAAGGAAGCTTCAAAGCATTTTTCCTTTTCAAATTCTCCTACAGAGCATGGATATATCGAATTTACCAAGAGGTTAACCGGCAGCGAATTCTCTCAGGCACTCGATACACTGAAAACAGGGGACTGGGCAAGAATCAGAATGCCATTCGGGCTGTTCACATTTGAGGGTGAATATCCAAAAATTGCCTGCCTTTCCAGCGGCATTGGCATAACTCCTGTCAGAAGCATCTGCAAAAACGCATGCGACAGGCATTTACCCACAGATATTGTGCTGCTCTATGGCAACAGGACAGAAAAGGATATCGCGTTCCTTGACGATTTCCGTCAGATGGCAAAGGAAAACAGAAATTTTCGCGTCATTTACACTTTAAGCCGGCCTTTATACGCAGATTCCTGGTCGGGAAAGCAGGGACGAATCAGCGGAGACATCATCAGGGAAGAAATTCCGGATTACCTTGAACGGATTTTCTACATATGCGGGCCTCCACAGATGGTAAATGATTTAAAGGAAGTTCTTACAAAAGAGCTCATGGTTGATACTCAAAAAATAAAAACAGAACTATTTACCGGATATGGCTCCTGATCATTTCTTCCATAGGAAAAGGAAAGGTCTTGTTCAATACAGATCCGCCAAGCCCGTGGATCTTTCAGCCAAAATGTCTGAATCATGCAACAAATCCTACAGAATCAGAAAGGATTCTTCATGCAGATAGGATATGTCGGCCTCGGAAAAATGGGTGTCAACATGGTTGCACGTCTCATCGAAAAAAGCTATGAGGTTATTGTATTTGACAAAAACCCTAATGCGTTGAAAAGCATCACACAGACCTGTGTTTCCCCTGCTCGTTCCCTGAAGTCACTCGTTCATCGATTGGTGCCCCCCAGGCACATTTGGATAATGGTACCGCACATCGCGGTTGATGCGGTAATCGGGGAGATCCTTCCCCACCTCCAAAGGGGAGATTTGATTATCGATGGAGGAAACTCTCCCTACAAAAAATCAATGAAACGTTTTTATGCACTGGATCTGAAAGGCATAGACTTTCTGGATGCAGGGGTGAGCGGCGGGCCATCAGGTGCACGGAATGGAGCATGTATCATGGTTGGAGGGAAAATCGCAGTTTTCAGAAAATGCAAAAAGCTTTTCCGTGATCTGTCATGCAGGGGCGGATTCGGCTATATGGGAGAGGCCGGTGCCGGGCATTTCGTAAAAATGGTGCACAACGGAATCGAATACGGTATGATGCAGTCGCTTGCCGAAGGGTTTTCTGTCATGAAGTCTGCTCCATTCGCGCTTGATTTATCAGGAATAGCGGATCTTTATAACCATAAGAGTGTTATAGAATCAAGGCTGGTCGGCTGGCTGAAAAAGGCGTTTGATCAGCACGGAGAAGACCTGGTTTCAATATCTGGCAAGGTCTCGCATAGCGGTGAAGGAGCGTGGACAATTGAAACCGCAAGAGAAATCGGGATTCCGGTTCCGGTCATTGAAAATGCATTGAAGTACCGAATACAATCTCAGCGCAGCCCGTCGTTCACAGGAAAGCTTCTCTCTGCCATGCGAAATCAATTCGGGGGGCACGATGTCTTCAGGAAATCTCAGTGAGGAGAATAAATTGATAGATACGGAGAAATTGCAAAGGATAGCAAAACTTATCCGTTACTATATCATCTCTTCAACTGCAGAAGCGGGTTCAGGGCATCCGACCTCATCCCTTTCAGGGACAGATCTGATGACCGTACTCTTCTTCAGCGGTTTTTTCAGATTTGATCCTGATAATCCCGAACATCCGAATAACGACAGGCTGGTTTTCTCAAAAGGTCACGCATCACCTCTGTTTTACGCGTTATGGGCAGCTGCAGGAAAATTGACGGAGCAGGAACTAATGACCATGAGGAAATTCGGCAGTCCGCTGGAGGGTCATCCGACATCTTCTTTCAGGTTTACTGAAGCGGCAACAGGGTCTCTTGGCCAGGGTCTTTCTGTCGGCCTGGGAATGGCTCTGAACGCGAAATATGTCGATAAACTGCCATATCGCACATATGTGCTTTTGGGAGACAGTGAGCTGTCAGAAGGGTCCCAATGGGAAGCAATACAGTTGGCTGCCTATTACCGGTTATGCAATCTGATCGGGATAATCGATGTAAACCGCCTTGGACAGCGCGGAGAGACAATGTACGGTCATGATCTGAATGCCTACAAGAAGCGGATTGCTTCTTTCGGATGGAAGACATATGTCATCGATGGTCATTCGTTCACGGAAATAAGGGATGCGTACAGAAAAGCTCGCAGGTCCAGGAACAGCCCTGTAATGATTATTGCAAAAACCACAAAGGGAAAAGGCGTTTCTTTTCTTGAAGACAGAGATGGATGGCACGGCAAAGCGCCCAATATAGAAGAAGCAAAAAAAGCTATTCAGGAACTGGGAAATATCGATGCATCAGTCAGGGGAGTCATCGCGAAACCGAAAAACCTCAGACCCGCGATGATTCTGGAAGAAAAGTCGGATGAGACTGTATATCCCATGGACATACCAGTCGCAACCCGCAGGGCTTATGGCAATGCAATTACGCGTATTTTCCCTTCATGTCCTCATATGGTAGTTCTTGATGCTGAAGTCAGTAATTCAACCTATTCCGAAATTTTCCGTCAAAAGTACCCCAAACGTTTCTTTGAGATGTATATTGCCGAACAGAACATGGTGGGCGCAGCCCTGGGCCTTTCGCGACGTGGCAAAATACCGTTCGTTTCGTCCTTTTCAGCGTTTTTTTCGAGGGCTTTTGACCAGATCAGGATGTCCCAGTATTCAGATTCCAACATAAAGTTCTGTGGCTCCCATGCGGGTGTTTCAATAGGCGAAGATGGTCCTTCTCAGATGGGATTGGAAGATATCGCGATGTTCAGAGCCATTTCAGGCAGTGTCGTTCTGTATCCCTGCGATGCCGTCTCCACTGAAAAACTTGTTGAGGAGGCTGCAAAGCACTATGGCATAGTGTATATTCGTACAACAAGGAAGGAAACTCCCGTTCTCTATCAAAATACTGAATCTTTCCATATTGGAGGAAGCAAAATACTGAGAAGAAGCGGGAATGATCTTGCCACTGTCATCGCCGCCGGGATAACACTGCACGAAGCACTCTCTGCATACGAGGATCTCAAAAAGGAAGGTATTTATATCAGGGTAATTGATCTCTACAGCATAAAACCGGTCGACCAAGCGGCAATACAGGAAGCAATGATTCAAACAAAGGCCCTCATCACTGTTGAGGATCATTTTGCAGAGGGAGGCCTTGGGGAAGCGATAAGGAGTTCTTCCGTCAGTTTTCCGGTCCCTGTGTATTCTCTGGCCGTAAGCAAAATGCCGAAAAGCGGAAAACCTCAAGAACTTCTCGATTATGAAGGAATTTCACGTAATGCCATCACACAAACAGTAAAGGCTCTGCTGTGAAGCAGGGATGCCCTGAAACAATATTGTTCCCGCATGATGGATAATACTTCAGACAACCTGACATACCAGCCACAGTACCAGAAGATCGGAGCATGTGAAATAGAAATTTCCAGATCGTTCTGCCTCGTGATCTTCGGCGCTGCCGGAGACCTTGCAAAGAGAAAACTCATTCCCGCACTGTATCATCTGTTCAGAGATGGACTGCTTCCCAGACATTTTTTTCTTTTCTGTACCGACCGTCTGGAAATGAATCCCGGACAATATCGTCAGCTAATCAGAAAGTGGCTGAAGAAAATGCTTCAGGGAGATTTCACGGAGTCCCACTGGAAGAAATTCTCTAAGAGACTGTATTATTCGTCTTTCGATTTTTCCCAAACAGCCTCATACAGAATAAATCTCTTGGAACAACTTCCCATGCTTGAGAGGAGGCACAGGACAAATGGAAACCGCATTTTTTATCTTGCGATACCCCCTTTCATTGCAGAAAAGGTCATTTCAAATATCGGGGCAACCGGTTTAGCGTCCGAAGACCGCGGATATTCCCACATTGTCGTGGAGAAACCTTTTGGCCGGGATATCTTATCCGCACAGCACCTGAACAATGTCCTGAAAAAATATTTCACGGAAAAACAGATATTCAGGATAGATCATTATGTTGCCAAGGAAACAGTGCAGAACATGCTCATGTTCCGTTTTGCAAACTCAATCTTCGAACCGCTATGGAACAGACGCTACATAGATCATGTCCAGGTCACCGCCTCAGAGACGCTCGGAGTTGAAAACAGAGCCGGTTATTATGAAACAGCCGGGATCATTCGGGATATGTTCCAGAGTCATATCCTTCAGCTTCTTGCTGTCGTCGCGATGGAACCCCCTGCCGCCTTCAAGGCTGATTTTGTCAGGGATGAGAAAATCAAGGTATTCAGATCGATAAGGCATATCCCCCTTGAAAATATCAGTGAATTTGTTACGCTCGGTCAGTACGGAAAAGGGCGCTTCGGCAAAAAAATAGTTCCCGGATACAGGGAGGAACCGGGGGTATCCCCTCATTCCGTCACTCCCACATTTGCCGCCATGAAGGTTTTCATCGACAACTGGAGATGGAGAGGAGTCCCGTTTTATCTTCGTTCCGGCAAACGCCTCTCGCACAGGAAGACGGAAATATCGATACATTTCAAACATGTGCCGCATCTGATGTTCTCAAGCGTCATGGATGAATATATTGAACCGAATGAGCTGATTTTCAGGTTGCAGCCTGATGAAGGCATCAGTCTTACCTTTCAGACAAAAAAACCGGGCACAAAGGTATGCCTGAACCCTGTTCTGATGGATTTTTCCTACAAAAAGGACGTACTCCTCGATGCCTATGAGTGGGTACTGCTTGACTGCATACTCGGCGATCAGATGCTGTTTCTGCGGCAGGAGGGTGTTGAAGAAACATGGGCGTTTCTTACCCCGGCGCTGGAACAACTTGAAAAAACAGCTGCAGCATCTCATTTCCCGAACTACGATGCAGGCTCATCGGGACCCGATGAGGCGCGGGTTTTAATCGAAAATGACGGACGGTCATGGAGGCCCCTTGTCAGCGTCAAACCGGATAAACGTACAAATATTTCCAGATTTAGAGGGCATCAGCCGTAAGGCATCGGAAATATTTCTGAATCTTTCCGAGCACTTTATTTCGCTCGCCGACCGTTTTACCATTGCGCTTTCGGGCGGCAGAACACCTTTTCTCCTGTATTCTCTGCTGGAATCAGAATATTTTCTGAATACCCTTAACTGGAAACGTATCCATTTTTTCTGGGCAGATGAGCGATGCGTCCCGGCAAATGATCACAAAAGCAATTTCAGACTCGCCTTTGAAACGTTCCTTTCCAGAGCACCTGTGCCTGAAAAGAACATACACAGAATCAAAGGCGAAAAAGAGCCTGAGAAAGCGGCTTCGGACTATGCAACGGAGATCCGGGATTTTTTCGGTGGTTCGTATCTGCCGGTGTTTGACTGTGTAATCCTCGGCATGGGTGAAGACGGGCACATCGCTTCGATATTTCCCGGTTCTGAACTTCTTGCGGACACACTGAGAATTGCTGCTCCTGTGCATATGATAAAACCAGAAACTGACAGAATCAGCCTGACCCTCCCTGTTCTGAATAATGCGGCACATCTGCTCGTCCTCGTATCCGGCAAATCAAAAGCTCGGGTTTTAAAGTCTGTTTTCGAAAAAAGAAATCGGAAGGTTAATCCTCCCGCACGATTTCTTAAGCCCGTTCATGGGGATATCACATGGCTGATAGACAAGGAAGCAGCACAATGCCTGTCAGATGAAAGGTCAGAGTTGCATGACAATTGTTTTCGCATCTCCGGTCAGAACAGATTGAAACAGCAAGGATGACCTTTGTATGGATCGTTTAAGACATGCAACATGCAAAAAAGAAAAATGTATGAATCCTATTTATGCAATATGAAACAGATGTTGATAATTTTTTTTATCGAATGCTATGAAAAAGGTTTAAGCTGAATTATCCTTTTTTTTTGCGGATAAATAGACAGGATAAATAGAGTGGCAGGCTTTGCTGCGGCCGCTCCTGAAAGAAAGGAAAAAAACCTATGCCCCGGGATATTCCGATAGGAAATGGCAAGCTCCTCATTACATTTGATCACGATTATTGCCTCAGGGATATCTACTATCCCCATGCAGGCAGGGAAAATCATACAGAAGGTCATAAATTCAGATTTGGGGCATGGTCAGAGGGACATTTTGAATGGGTGAATCGGACTACATGGGAACTTCATTTGAATTATGTCAGCGAAAGCCTTCTGACAAATGTCAATGCAACCTCTAAACCCCTTGGCATAGAACTTCAATGCCATGATGTTGTCGATTACTGGGAAAATATCTATATAAGGAAAATAATCGTAAAAAATCTCCTTGATCGGGAACGAGAAGTGCGGATATTTTTCCACCATGATTATCACATCTCCGAATCATCAACAGGTGATACAGCCTATTATGATCCTGATGAGAGGGCGTTGATCCATTACAAGGGGAACCGGTATTTTCTAATGAGTGGGATACGGCACAATGTTCAGGAGCTTGACCAGTATGCTATCGGGGTGAAGGAATTCCATGGGATGGAAGGCACTTGGAAAGATGCAGAAGACGGTATCCTCGAAAAAAACTCTATATCACAGGGCTCAGTAGATTCAACACTCTCTTTTTCGATAAAGGTATCGCCTTCCCGCAATGAGACAGTTTACTACTGGACCTGTGTTGGTGATAACTATGCGATGGTCAGCAACCTGAACAAAATGATATCAGGTCACGGAACCGAATATTTTATCAAGCGAACGGAAAACTATTGGAAGGCATGGGTCAATAAGGACAATATCAATTTTTCACCCCTTCCCCTGAACGTGGTTAATCTTTACAAAAAAAGCCTACTTATATTAAGAACTAATATTGATTCGGGAGGGGCGATCATAGCAGGAAACGATTCAGACATACAGCACTTCGCACGAGATACATATAGCTACATGTGGCCAAGAGACGGTGCACTCACCGCATATGCCCTTGATATGGCAGGATATTTTGGTCTAACCAGGGATTTCTTCAATTTTTGTCTTGATATCATAAGGGTGGGAAAGGAATCGGTAGGATACTTCCTGCATAAGTATAATCCCGACAAATCTCTCGGAAGCTCGTGGCATCCATGGCTGACAGACAGCAAAAAACGTCTCCCTATTCAGGAAGACGGCACAGGCCTTATCATCTGGGCATTGTGGTTTCATTTCGATAAATACAGAGATATAGAGTTTATCATACAGCAGTACAAGGAAATGGTGATACGATGCGGAGATTTTCTTGCATCGTACAGAGAGGAAAAAACCGGACTCCCCCTGCCCTCCTACGACCTGTGGGAAGAAAAATGGGGCATTCATACCTTTACCGTTTCTGCAGTTTATGCTGGGTTAAAAGCCGCAGAGAAGTTTGCAGACTTTTTCGGTGACAAAAGAAGGAGTATCATTTACAGAAATGCTTCTGACGAAGTGAAACGGGCAATGGACAAGTATCTTTATCACAATGAACTCAAGAGATTTGTCAAAACAATACTGCCCGGCGAAGACGGATCTTTCAATATCGACTTTGCCGTAGATGCCAGCATTTATGCACCCTTTTATTTCGGAGTATTTGAACCTGATGACGAGCGCATTGTGAATACCATGTGTGCGATCAAAGAGCGTCTCTCGGTAAAGACCGATGTGGGAGGAATAGCAAGGTATGAAGGAGATACATACCATAAGGTTACTGACGATATGGACAAAGTACCCGGTAATCCCTGGTTTATATGTACTATATGGCTTGCTCAATGGTATATCGCGAAAGCAAAAACTCCTCAAGAACTCCGTGAGGCTATCCCTATTCTCGAGTGGGTAGCCTCACGGGCCCTGAACTCCGGTGTTCTTGCAGAGCAAGTCCACCCATATACAAACCATCCTGTTTCCGTATCTCCACTTACCTGGAGTCATGCGAGTTTCATATCTGCGGTGTTTGAATATTTGCACAAGTTTGAAAAAATTAGTATCTGTCCGGAATGCGGAAAACCCATGTATCTGCACAAACAGCAAAATGAAGAAACAATCAATTAAAGCACCAGGGAAAAGATCTCTGTCGTCCTCCTCGCCTTTTGTAAATCGGACAGCTTTCCATATTGATTTCGAAAAGGGACTATCTGTGATCCATTGTCCTCACAGTCCGGAATCAAAATTTTGCGGCATATAATTACCTGTTCAATAATATGCCGGGAAAGGAATTATTACCATGTCGAAAGTAGAAGACAATTCTGAAAATGAGACAATCTGCATCAGATTTTGTGGCACGTGCCCTTCTTACCCCGGTGTCAAGGGTGAATTGTTGTTTTGCGCGCGCGCCAAGAGCGGTTCCCCTAAACAGAAATCGGGCTGCAACTGCGGACTGTGCGATATCTGGAATAAATACGAGCTGTCCGCTTTTTACTATTGTATAGAAGACCCAAAAAAGTCTCAAGGTACAGAAGATGCCTAAACATCTTTCCAATTCAAACTGACGGGCAGGGAGGCTACTTATGAACATAACTGTGTTTACTCCGTTGCTCAAGTATGTGCACGGCGTTTATAATGCAGTTGTTCTGCTTTTTTTTCTTTATCAGGCTACGCTCGGGCTGAGAATAAGAAAGGAGAGATTAGCGGGGGGAAGTCCGCCGTCGGATCTCTCAAGAAAACACAGAATACTGGGACCAGTTCTGGCCTTCCTGGGCATTTCAGGTTTCTTTGCGGGAATGACGATCGTATATATCGATGAAGGAAAGATATTTGCACGTCCTCCCCATTTCATTGCAGGTATGCTCATCACGCTGTGTATTCTTGCGGTTGTGTTTGCATCACGGAAGATATCTGTCCGGAAACCTGCATGGAGAGACCGACATTTCATCCTCGGGATAATACTCATCCTGCTGTATCTTGTGCAGGCATTTCTTGGAACCAGGATGCTTCTTGAGTCTGGGAAGATCACGTCTTTTCTATCCTGATCTTCTTTGCCCCTTTGGCCTGTCTCAGAACTGCAGGGTCGCCGAATATCTTTCCGACAAGGTTGACATCGCTTGCAGGAACCGGCTCAGAGCCTTTGCTAATCGGGGTCGGGCCAAAAAAAATCGCCAGTGCATTGCCTGGAGGCCAATAGCCGATGTCTCCAACCTTTACCTTGGTCGTAGCGGTTTCATCAAGGGGCATCTCAACCGGTATATCAAAATAGAACTCATCACCCCACTCTTCCGGGTATGACTCTATTGGCAGCGCATCTGCTATTGCCCTTCCGGTTTTTGTATCATATAATTCAGCGTCGAGGACAATATCCTGGATAATTATTCTGATTCTTTCCTGTGGCATGAGAAATCCCTCAATCCTTTTTCTTCACACTTTACAATTTCAATTATAGGAAAAGGATGGATATTTGGCAAACGTATGTGCGGGCGGATGTTCAACAGCACTGCATAAAACTTCTGGCTCCTGCAATCAGCTTTTCAGTTATTGAGAATCCTCTTGAAATCCTCGTCTTCTGCAAGGCTTCTGAAGTCGTCATCTTCTCCGGCGGTATTTCTGTAGTCGGGATTGAGCAAAATGGCTTTTTTCAGATCTTTCAGAGCTTTTTCCTTGTCACCTGTAAAAGCATGCAGACAGGCTTTATTGTAAAGCGCATCAGTGAAATCAGGCTTGAGATAAATCGCCTTATCGTACGCCATGAGGGCATCCTCATACCGCCCGAGTCTTCCAAGGGCAAGGCCCTTGTTATACCACGCATTGTAAGAATCGGGCTTCAGCCTTATGTTATGCTCATATGCCTTCAGGGCTTTTTCATGAAGTCCGAGCTGAATCAGGGTAACCCCCTTGTTATACCAGGTATCGGGCGAGTCTGGATTCAATTCAATCGCATTTTCGTATGCCTTGAGAGCTTCCTCATATCGGCCAAGATTCGCCAGCACAACTCCGCTGCTGTGCCATATCCGCGCATCATTCGGCGTGAGTTCCACAGCTTTTCCGAATGATGAAAGGGCTTCCTCATACCGGTCGAGCCTTACAAGCACAATCCCTTTACCATGCCAGGCTTTCGCGTGATACGGTTCATTTTCGAGCGTCTTTTCGAATTCTCCCAGTGCTTCTTCGTATTTGTTCATATGCAGAAGCGAAGCGCCAAGGTTGCATCGGGCAAGCGAATAAGATTGGTTCATCGTGAGTGCCTTGAGATAGTAGTCTTTTGCCCGGATAAAATCACCCTTTTCATACTGGAAATTTCCCAGAACCACATAAGCTTTTTCATCGCCAACGGTCACATTCATATTTTTCTCGATGTCATACATTTTGTGGGAAAGTTGCGTAATAATACCTTCTTCAAAGATGCCCCGGGGGTTTTTCCTGTCCTCTCCTGACTGCACATCAATCGCATACGGACTCATCCGTGTTTTTTCCAGTATTTCCGAAATGATTTTTCTTATCTCGTCAGCGGTTAGGGAAAGCTGACTGTACTGTTCCAGTTTCTCCAGCAATTTTATTTGAGGAAAATTCAGATGAATCGCATTCAGCAGGCGCGCACTTTTTTTCTCAGCGTCACTCTCAACCGGTTTATTTTCCGATTTGTGTTCTTTTACAGTCCTTTCCAAATTCCGCATCTGTTCGCCCAATCCCTTCAGCTGAGGGGGAATGTTTTCAATGAATTCTTTCTCGATTTTCGCAATACGTTGCATAAGGTTAATGATGTCCTCTTTCATTTCTTCACTGTACCGTGTTTCTTTTGTAGATTCTTTCTTCTTCGCCTTTTTCCTTCTCAGATACGCAGCGAAAAGTCCGATTATACACACAAATGCAAGGAAAGCCGGAAGGATGATCCACCAGTTCTCAGTGAGTATTGTCATATCAATCAAGAATTGCATTGATTATAAGAGAGCATCAGCGTGCGTTTTGCCAGTAATCTACACGCTTTTCAGAATCATGTCAATGAATTATCAACGTTTCATCATATAATTTGTGATTATTGACCACCGATTGTCCGAGTGATGATTATCTGTACGCTGCTATTCATGTTATACTTTTTCCGAAGCCTTCTTGAGGTCAGAGAGAAAGGTTTTCGTCAGAGACCTCATTATTCCCACAGGAAGCAGAAATCCTGAAGCACTTGCAAGCAGTCCGGTAAACGTCTCCTTGCTCGTCACAAGGATTGCCTGTTCCTGTGTCTGGAAGAAGAATTCATGAAATGCAAAAAGGCCTTTCTTTTGCGCGGTCCAGACGACCCGGTCATACTTCCTGATTTCTTCAATCCTGATCCTGACGTTGATCGGAAACCAGAAGGGACGGAAACAGCATTTGATATCATTGCCACCTATAAGACATTCTGCCGCAGAATTCACATTCTGCAATACGGTATTCCAGTTCGTCCAGCAGGTCAGGTCTGTGAACGTATCCCATACTTTTTCCATAGGAGCATTGATCAATATCGTCTCTTTTATCATCATAGAAGTAACCAGATGAGCTCCTATATTGTAATTTTTTCCTTAACCTTATGGCTACCGGCTTTTCAGATTCCGGATTTTGCGCTTGCAACTATAAAGCATGCCTCTTAGAATAGTATAAAATGGAAAAAATCAGGATCGGCATCAGCTCTTGCCTGCTTGGAGAACATGTCCGTTACGACGGTGGGCACAAACGTGACCGCTATATCACGGATACGCTCGGCAAATATTTCTTGTGGACTCCGGTCTGCCCTGAAGTGGAATACGGCCTTCCTGTCCCAAGGGAAGCGATGCATCTCACCGGAGACCCGCAGGACCCTCGTCTTGTAACAGTCCGGACAGGGACAGATCACACGGACGGAATGCATAAATGGTCAGAGGCAAAACTGAAACAACTCGAAAAGGAAGATCTCTGCGGGTTTATATTTAAAAGCAAGTCACCGAGTTCAGGAATAGGAGGAGTGACAGTATACTCGGAAACCGGCACACCAGGCCGCAAGAGAGCCGGGATATTCGGGGGAGCATTTATCCGGAAATTTCCCCTTATCCCTGTAATTGACGACGGGCGCCTGCATGATCCGGGTCTCAGAGAGAATTTTATCGAAAAGGTCTTTGTCTACCAACGCTGGAAGGATTTTTTGCACAGCGGAAGCTCCATAAAAGATCTGGTTGCCTTTCACACAAAACACAAGCTTCTTATCATGTCCCACAGTCCAAAACACCTGAGTGCTCTGGGAAAACTCGCTGCAAGTGCAAAACACTATGAGCGGAAAGAACTTTTTCCCCGATATGTCAGTCTTCTCATGGAAAGCCTGCATCTTTTGGCCACGGTTAAGAAGAATACAAATGTCCTGCTGCATATTGCAGGCTATTTCAAAAAGGTACTTTCTCCGGATGAGAAAAAGGAACTGCTTGAGGTCATAGAGCACTATCATAAGGGGTTTGTTCCCCTGATAGTTCCTGTTGTGCTCATCAATCATTTTGTCAGAAAGTTCAATGAACCCTACCTCACACAACAGCTTTATCTCAACCTACATCCTGTGGAACTGATGCTCAGAAACCATGTGTAACTTTTGGAATTTCCATCGGGCACAATGTACAAAAGACGGGTATATGATACGGCTTTTGGTATTCACGGATACATGGTTGGCACATTTCTTTTATTCTGGACAGGCGATCAAATGACACGCATATTTCCTCAGATGAATGAAACCCTTCTGTCTGTGGGAGAAACAGCCTTATATCTTTTTCTCTCTATTTCTCTCGTCGCTGTCCCTTCAGCACTTGTGATATCATTGTTGTATTGGAAAGACTGGAAGCTTCTTATGCCTGGGATATGTTTGCTTGTGCTGTCCTTAGTAATTCTGTCAGTTGACCAGTCAGGCTTGCATATTGCCGCAATTTTATACGCACTTACGGCAACTGCTGCTTCTTCCGAGTGGTTCATCATACGCCGTCAAAAAGATTATGTTTACACGGACAAATCATCCTGAAGAATAGGAAGCGTGAGATATGCTCTTCTTGAAATACTTGCATCTTGCATTATACCTGTGGCTTGCGATTGTCTTAAGCGGATGCACACATGCAAAGAACATAAAAGACACGGAGGAATTGAAGCAGATCAGTGCCATCGGAAACAGTTCGGTGGTTTTTGGAAGGATACAATGGATTGAAGCCGGTGACGAGAAGCGAATTGGCAAGGGGATATTCAGGATGTCCCTTACTCCCCATCTTGTAAGATTGGAGGACAAAGCCAGAACAGTAACTGAAGTCGGCGAAAATGGCTTTTTCGTGTGGACTCTCCCTTCAGGCACATTTCTGATGAATAAAATAGCATATCGTGATCCTTGGTCAGGCAATTACTTATTCGTACCAAAGGTTGCCTTCACAGTCCCTGAAAATGGAAAAACCTACTATTTGGGAACATTAAAGGCCGAATTTTTTCCGAAAAGAGATGTAATAGGCGGGCTATCAGGATCGGTGAGATTCAGCACGTTTGATTCGGGAGAAACCGAGATTGCTGCTTTTCAGGAACATTTCGATGTGAAACACGAAAAGATCGAAAAATCCTTAATGGTACATGACTCCCGTCTGCCTCAAACATTTGAAACCACGTCAGAATTCGATCTTACGCTCAAGATAATCAATGCAGTGCTTTACGGACTGTCACCATGAGATTTGATACGCCTTGTTTTGAAAATGTCCGGATCAGCCCTGTTTCAAAAACCTTTCGAATGGCTTCTTGTCGTTTGCCTTCACATATGCCTCTTCCGGAGATACTACTTTCTGCATCATGAGTTCCATAATCGCCTGGTCAAGAAGCTGCATGCCATCTGCCTTTGCCATCTGTATCATGGAAGGTATCTGAAACGTCTTTCCCTCCCTGATAAGATTGGCAATCGCGACATTCACAAAAAGCAGTTCTATCGCGGCTATGCGCCCGGCCTTATCGGCTCTCTTCAGCAACTGCTGGGCAATAACTCCTTTCATCGATTCCGAAAGCATAGTTCGTATCTGTGCCTGCTGTCCCGCAGGAAACGCATCGATGACCCGGTCAACGGTTTTTGAAGCTGAACTCGTATGAAGAGTACCAAAGACGAGATGCCCTGTTTCAGCGGCAGTTATGGCAAGCTCAATCGTTTCCAGATCCCTCATCTCCCCGACGAGAATAACATCGGGGTCTTCCCTGAGCGCTGCGCGTAAGGCTGCCGCAAATGACCCCGTATGCGTGCTTACCTCCCGCTGGTTGACTAGACAACTTTTATTCTGATGGACGAATTCAATCGGATCTTCGATGGTCAGAATATGGTCTTTCCTGTTTCTGTTGATATAATCGATTATCGCAGCCAGAGTCGTGGATTTTCCGCTTCCCGTAGGTCCTGTCACAAGAACCAGCCCCCTGCTGAGATCTGCAAACCTCAGTACCTGCTTCGGAAGTCCAAGGTCTTCGACAGAAAGTATTGTGCTCGGGATTACCCTGAACACTGCACCAAAGCCCCTTTTCTGGAGAAAGAAATTTGCCCTGAACCTTGCAACAGATGGTATTTCATATGCAAAATCAAGGTCTTTCTCTTCAACGAACCGCTTCTTCTGGTCTTCCGTAAGCAGATCGAAAAGCAATTCTCTCAAGATTTCATTTGTCAGAACCTGAAAATTGATCTCCTCAAGTTCCCCGTGTCTTCTTATGAGTGGTTTTGCACCTACACTCATATGCAGATCACTGGCATTTTTTTCGATCATATACTGGAAAAACCTGTCTATTTTTGCCATATTCTGTGACCGTTTATTATTTTCTTGATTTCACTGGGAGAATAATTACCTTCCAACCGTCTATTAAAAACATATCCAAGTTCATTACATGACCTGCACCCCGATCCCCTGCAGGAACTGCACACTTCAGGAACCGGCATGCTGACATAAATGCTCATGAACTCTTCCGGCGCAGAATCCGGGATATACACTGTTTTGTCAGTGATCAGAGCACTGTGCTCACTGTGCTTCATTGAGAAAAAAAGATATCCGTAAACAGGTCTTTGTGACTGGAAAAACCCGGGCAGACGATGTGCTCTCATATCTGAAAATGTGAATTCCTCCGGAATGAACAAGCCAAAAGTCCCTATTACGGCGGGGAAACACACATTCTCATTCCTGTTCAACATGGGGAATACCGATAAAAACATCGTTGTGTCATTCAAATGGACTTCATACAAAAAGCCTATCCCCAGGGATTCGAACGATTCGAATACCTGTTCACTGGTATACGACTCGCTCAGAACCTCCATTTTTTTCAGAATTCCCAATCCGAATACATTTATCTCTGTATTGTTTTCGGTTGTGACAAAATCTATCCGGCAGAAAGAGGTTCCTTCCAGTCGCTCCAGAACTTTTTTAATACTGCTCATTAACGCAGGGATTCCTTTGCGCCTGAAAAACTCCATTAATATTTCTCTTATCTTCTCTCCGTTACCGGAGGAGAGCTTTATTTTTTTGCCAGAAAACTCCTCCATGGATTGAAAAACATCATTATTGAGAGGGTCATCCGTAGCAATCGCGATTTCATCATCAGTCTCATAAAGCGGCAATATTCTGTTTCTGGTAAGAAGTCCCTCGGAAAATCTGCTCATCAATTTCGTATCGAGAGCAATATTCTCGACTATCACGAACGGTATATCGAGTTGTTTGCTCAATACCCATTCAATATCATCACTGGTTATCTTTCCCAGCCTAATGAGCGTTTCCCCAATCCTGAGATTGAATTCTTTCTGGACCCGCAAGCCCTCTTCGAGGTCATCGCGCGTAATTTTTCCGTACTCTATCAGCAGTTCTCCGATACTCTTTTTCTTGAACACTGGGTTTTAACTCACTTACATTACTTTTATGTGATTATAGCAAAACAAGCGGTTCTTTCTCCCGGCCTTTCTTCCTGCGTCCTGTGCAGATAATGCATTAATATGCATTTGACTTTTAAAAATTTATTATGTTTATATAGCTCACCGTTCCGTATCTGAAATGAATTCATAAGGAGGAAATTATATGCGCAAGTACGGATGTATCGCAGTAATAGTATTCCTGATGACCATGTTTTTTCATGGTCAGACTGTGGCAAAGGAAAGTGATGTTGTTGCGAAAATCGGAGAGAAAAAAATTACCCTCGCTGACTTTGAGAGAATCCTTGGATATGTTGACACAGACAGACAGAAACTCTTTGAACAGAATCCTCAGTTGAAAGAGACGCTCCTGAATCAGATTGTGCAGAGCACTGTCATCTCTGATCTTGCCAGAAAGAAAGGTTTTGATAATAGGGCTGATGTGAAGGAACAGCTAAAGATCGTTACCGATAATTTTCTCGCAAATGAATATCTGAAAAGAGAGATCGCCAATAAGATAACTGTTTCCGAAAGTGAAATGAAATCGTATTATGAGGCCCATAAGGATGAGTTCAAAATACCGGAAATGGTAAAGGCGAGCCATATCCTGGTAAGACTGGATGCATCATCTCCTGAAGACGACAGGAAAAAAGCCAGAGAAAAAGCAGAGGATATTCTCAAAAAGATCAAGTCCGGAGAAGACTTTGCAAAACTTGCCTCAGAAATGTCTGAAGACCCGGGCTCGAAGACAAAGGGAGGTGATTTGGGGTTTTTTCCGAGAGGAAGGATGATAAAGCCTTTCGAGGAGATTGCCTTCTCTATGAAGCCCGGAGAAACAAGTAATGTGGTAGAGACACAATTCGGATACCATATCATTAGGGTTGAGGAGAAGAAGGAAGCGTCAGTTGAACCCTTTGATGCGGCAAAAGAACGGATCAATCAGAAGCTTTCACAGGATCAGATAAAAACAAAAGTTGCTGAATTTATTGAAAATACCATGAAAGATGCGGCGGTGGAGATGCATCCGGAAATTCTCACCGGAGAGGGAATAAGCAAGTAATTGTATAGTATTTTTGCTGCTTCTCAAGGAAGAAATAGCCCTGTTACACGGCACTCAGGGCTATTTCTTTGCTGCCTCACGTATTAAAGCCTGTCCGATGACATTCCTCTGTATCTGATTAGTCCCTTCATATATCTGCAGGATTTTGGCGTCTCTCATCATCTTCTCCACAGGGTACTCTCGCATGTATCCGGAGCCGCCCATAACCTGTACAGCATTCGTAGTAACCTTCATTGCCATATCCGTTGCAAATACCTTTGACATTGCGGAGACCTTCGAGATTTCTTTTGCCCCGTTATCGATATATCGCGCAACCGCATATACCAGCGCCCGTGCTGCCTCAATCTCTGTGGCCATGTCTGCAAGCATATGCTGAACTGCCTGAAAGCTGATTATGGGATGTCCGAACTGTATCCGCTGCCGTGCAAACTTCACCGCCTCTTCAAAAGCACCCTGCGCTATGCCGACCCCCTGCGCCCCAACACCGGCTCTTGCATGGTCGAGTGTTCTCATGGCAATGACAAACCCGAGTCCTTCCTTCCCGATAAGGTTTTCTTTCGGAATCCTGCAATTGTCGAATATCAGTTCTCTGGTCGAAGAGGCGCGTATCCCCATTTTTTTCTCTTTCTTCCCGAAAGTAAATCCCGGGGTATCTTTCTCAACAATAAACGCAGATGCTCCCCTGGCACCCTTGGCTTTGTCAGTTATGGCAATGAGCGTATAGATTTCAGCCTCTCCACCGTTGGTAATCCACTGTTTCGTCCCATTCAGTACGTATTCATTTCCATCGGGCTTTGCGGTTGTCTGTATTCCTGCCGCATCGCTGCCAGCATTGGCCTCTGTCAGACCGAAGGCAACCAGCCTTTTCCCTGAAGCGATATCAGAAAGATATTTATTCTTCTGTTCATCGGATCCGAAAAACAGCACCGGATATGTGCCAAGTGCGTTAGCCGCATATGTTGTTGCAACTCCAAGACATGCCCTTGACAGTTCTTCAACCGCAAGACACAAATCAAGACTCCCCTTCCCCAATCCCCCGTATTCCTCGGGGATAAAAAGCCCGAAAAGATCTGACTGGGCAAGCACCTTCATAATATCCCAGGGGAATTCCTCCTTCTCGTCAAGTTCCTCTCTGACAGGAACCACTTTTTCCTCCGCTATCTGTCGTGCAAGACCCCTTATTATTATCTGGTCTTCGGTCAAGAAGTAATCCATAAACATATCCTCCATTATCAGTATAAATTGAATTTCGTCTTATCGATTTCTCATCGTCATTGCATGAGAAAATAATTCTACCAAAAATGACGTAGTTTTTGCTGGAATCTCCCGGAATGAAAATACTTTGCCCGCTTCAAAGTACCATTTCTGACGGGTGTCCGCAATGATGACACAACAGGCAAGACGTATGTTATCTGATTACTGTCTCCTGTAACTGAATTTTGGGGGCTGTATCTCTATGTATGCGATTTCATGAGGAGAGAGAGGGCAGTTTCCAGGTATTCTTTTTCTTCTCCCTGGATGCCAAGCTCATCAAGGCTCAGGGAGAAATATTCCTTCGGCTCCTCTCTCCCTTTATTTTGAGACAGAGAATCAATGACATTTTGCATTGAATCCGGAATGCTCGTGAGTTTGATACCCACCCTGTAGGTTGTAGTATTGCCCTTTTTATCTCCCGGGCCGGCAATCAGCGTCGACCACACAATGTTTCCTTTGACAGGAAGTACCCTTCCCCCATGGTGCAGGTGAAACGTATATTCTCTGTTGATATCCAGTCTCCTGTCGGTTTCAAGAGATATGCCGCTCAGACTCATATCGAGTATTTTGATACAGTCAGCGATAGCCATTCTGCACACAACATCCTGATTGCGTATTCTGATTCTTTCGTGCATCCTGTGTTCTTTTGACAGCGTGATTTCCCGATCGCTTGTGAATTCAAGACCATTCTTGTAACAGATTTCGTCGTATTTATGACTCCATCGCACTACCGCAGGTATGTCTGTACCGATTGGGGTATTTTTTATGATGACACTTTGTCCGACTCTGAGTTGAGAAGCGGTTAAAAGACATAGTCCGAATTCATTTGCGTCCATAACAATACCATTGCAGGGTCTTTGTGAGCCAGGGGAAACAATGACATATTCTGTATTCTGGAATGCCAGTTTCCGGTTCTTTCTTCTTTTTCCGTCTTCCATAGAATTTTACTCCCCTGATTCCTATTGTATTCCCAATAGGAACAAAAAAAAATCCTACCGGGGTAGGAAAAAATTGAATCTGGGAAAAATCTGGATGCCGGATATTCAGAGATTCAGTCTCCCGTCGATTATCTTTAACCCTGTCATGGCTGTTGAGGTGACAGGATCATTGTAGACCCACATGACCTCTGCCTTTATCGAAGAACTTTGCACGCTCAGGTTCATGATATCGCCAACAGGAAGAGCGAGTTGACCGAAAATCCTTATACTGAACCCGCCGTCAGAAATATCAACCGTGTTTGCTTCAAGGAACTGTCCATTGTGGGAGAAAAGAAATGGTATCTCTTTCCTTATACGGTAGCCTTTTCTTTTCTCGGAACCGTGCTTCCCGCTGAAAATAATCCCGCAGAAGGGACATGGCTTGAAAGCCTCCACAGACGCAGTATATGCATCCTTTCTGCAACCCGGACATGTCAGCCGCAATATCAAATCATTTACCTCAAACCATGAATCTTTTGAATCTGTATTACCCCGCCAGCGGAATCCGCACGGGCAAAATCCCCGGAATATTTTATTTTCCTCAATTCCAGTAACTTGTACAAGAAATACTACAAAAGAAAGAATATTTCAATTACCCAAAAGAGTGAATTACTGTGATAAAAGTTTGAATAGTTATTAATACTTTTGTTTTAAAACCTCAGATATGACCAGGCCATATCTTGTGTGTGTAAAGGGCTAACTGAAGTCTGTCGGATACCCCGACTTTCTTGAATATTCTGTTACAGTGGGACTTTACCGTCTGTTCGCTGATATCCAGTTTCTGGGCTATCTCTTTGTTTCTGTATCCGTGGCATATAAGGGAGACTATTTCTTTCTCTTTTTTTGTAAGATCAATCTTCTTGTCGACAGTGTTCATATTGCAGAGGACATTTTTTATTAATTTGCGGTCGAGCCAGAGCTCACCGGAATAGACGACCTTCACGGCCTTTTTCAATACTGCTGCATCAGTATCAGGAGCAAGAATACCGTACACTCCCCTCAGAAGAAGTTCCGGGATATTCTTCTCTGCATCCGAAATCCATGATCTGTCGCATATGAGAAGTATTTTTGACTGGTTGCTGCTGTCGAAATCCTCCGGAAAGGAACGGAATATCTTGAAGTCGGCAAGGATAATATCGGGGTCCAGTTTCAGGATCTCGGAAATATCTATCCCTTCATCAAAAATACAGATTACGTCTATTTCTTTTTCTTCCCTGAAGAGTCTCTTGATTCCTTCTCCAAGGAGATAACTGTGACACCCTATGGCGATTCTGATATTCATTGGAATTTTATTATATTATAGCACTTTACATAACCTTTATTCATCTTCTACTTTCATTTTATTCCTCAAAATATGTCGCCGAGGCGTGTTCTGATTCCCAAACCGTGACCGCGGAAAGGCTGATATTATCATTATTCAGCTTCTTTTTAAGAGAATCATAAATCCATTTTGCGATGTTTTCAGAAGACGGGTTCTTCTCGGTGAAAGGGAATATTTCATTAAGATACCCGTGATCAAGCGGTGTCAACACCTCCTCAGTAAGTCTTTTAATCTCGTGGAAATCAATCGCGATGTCTATCTCATTCAGCTTTTCAGCAAGCACATACACCTGTATCTTCCAGTTGTGTCCGTGTAATTTTTCACATCGTCCTTTATACCCCCTGAGCTGGTGCGCTGAGGAAAAATGTTTTTCTATCATTAATTCGTACATTTGCGGTTAAATTATGCTTTTTTCTTGAATATCGATATATAGGGAAGATTTCTGAACTTGTTATCATAATCAAGACCATACCCGACCACAAACCTGTTCGGGATCTCAAATCCGACATAATCGAGAGGGATCTCAACTATTCTTCTCTCTTTTTTATCGAGAAATGTGCATATTCTGAGGCTTTTGGGAGATCTTGAGAGAATCCTTTCCCTTATATGATTGAGTGTCACCCCGGTATCAACAATATCCTCAATTAGGAGCACATCCCTGCCTGACATATCCTCCCGGACATCATAATAAACCTTCACCACTCCAGACGTATCAGTCTTTATGTAGCTTGACGCAATAATAAAGTCAATCGTCATGGGGACCTCTATAGATCTGACCAGATCTGTAAAAAACATGAACGCTCCCTTGAATATACCGACCGCAAGGATGTCCTTCCCCTTATAATCGCTGGATATCATGCTCCCGAGTTCACTGACCCGCGTCTGAATCTGACGTGTCGTAAGCAGAGGTTTTCCCACTATCATATCGTTTCTCCTCATCAGCGGAAAGTACAATCCTGCAAAAATACCTGACTACTATTAAATATAACTTTCTTTAAAATCGCAAGTTTTATTATATCAGACGCCATTGTTATGCTTAAGTTGCCTGCATTCGCTGATGGTATAATAGATCTGGTAACGGAATATGCCGATTAAGGTCTTTACCTTCCCTTTTCGCTACAGAGGATCAACCGCTGATATCCTCAGAACAGCTGCAGAAGATATCACGGGGTCTGATTACTCTTCAATCCTTTATCTTTCCCCTTCTCCTCAAAAACTTCTTGACAGCCAGCAACTGTTCTCAAAAATTGCAGGGGGATGTTATATCCCGCCTGAAATGCATACGCTCAAGCAACTCTCTAAAAAACTGTATTCAGTGCATGGAAACAAAAAAATCATCGCTCAGGCAGTCATTCCTGTGATTGTATCTCGACTCTCCGGCATGGGGCTCGGGTTTTCTGCCATCATCTCTCAATTCATATCTGAGATAAAACAGCACCATTCAGGAAAGGATCTTGCGTCAATCCGCAGTGAAATGAACGGTATTTTTCATGAGCTCGGCATCCCTGATGAAATTGCTGCGCGGGCAGAATATGCGCTTGATCTTCTGAATGCCTATCAGCAACTCCTTCGCTCATGTTCTGCAATCGATGAGAACGATGTGATGTCTGCCTGCCCGGAACTTATCAGCATGCACAATTTCAGCCATACTCACTTGCTTATTGACGGTTTTTACGATCTCACCTCAACGGAGGAAGAGATATTGAAACATCTGATTGGAAACTCTGAGAATGTTCTCATTTCAATACCCTATGATAATAATTTTACTTTTATAACAAAAAGATATATTTCTTTTCTGAATAATAACTTTAAATATGAAAAGATTCAGAAAAATCCTCTGCATGATGCTCCCGAACCTGTGTATCATTCATATCCCGGAATTGATGAAGAAGTGGAAGGCATTGCGCGAAACATAAAAAATAATTTTGTATCCGGCAGAATGCGCAACCTCGAAAAAATTATTGTTACCTGTCCTGTTATGGAAAAATATACACACAGAATTTCACGGATTTTCAGGAAATACGGCATTCCGCATTCTTTGTCTCACCTGAAAACACTCGGAGAAACGAGACCGTTTCTTGATCTCGTCGCCATGCTTGAATCAGTTGCAGACAATTACCCAAGGCTTACTTTCTCGCAGTTCCTTGTGTCCCCTTTTTTCAGGAAACTTTCTCCCCTGTTTCAATCCCATATCCCGCGCTTATGCATTGTAACCGGCATTTCCAGAGGAAAAGAGTCCTGGCTCAAAATATCATCTTTCTTACAAAACGGACATGATCTGTTATCAACAAAAGGTATCCCGCCCGGTCTCGAAAAGGAACTGGGTCGCATTTTCAGCAAACTTGCACCCCTTGAAAACCTGAAAGAATCCGGCAACTGTTCGCTGTTCAGTGAGTGCATACTCTCTCTTCTGGATGAGTTTGATTTTTCGTCAGATGACGATGCAGATCTCAAGGAAAAGACCTTTCGTCTTCTCAGGGAACTCTCTTTCATTGACATTATGATGTCGCACGCAGCTGATATCACCCCTCTTACTTTGCGCCAGTACATAGATGCCCTGAAACATGTCCTGAACACAACCGAAACAGAAATCGAAAGACCGGGAGTAAGAATTATGGCTTTCCGCGAGATACAGGGAATCGAACCTGAGTTTCTCTATATCGGCGGGCTCAGGGACGGAGAACTTCCTTCAAAACCTGATATTGACCATATCCTTCCCGACAGTGTCAGGACACGTTTCGGCCTTTCAAATCTTGAAAGATATCTGCTACTTCAGAAATTCATATATTTCAGGGCAACGGCATCGGCAACAAATCTTCATCTTTCCTATCCATCCATGGAGGAAGATCAGATGGCCCTGCCCTCTCCTTATCTCCCATGGAACAGAGAAATACCCAGCAGGTGTTACGGCATATTTTCAATGGAAGAAGAACTGATAAGAAAAGGACTGACACCATTCACATTTTATCTTACGGATATTTCCAGCAAGAAATCACCATTACTCAAGAAAATCTTCGGTACAGATTCGCATATAAGGGTAACGGATATCGATTCGTTCAGAAGCTGTCCGAGAAAGTTCTTTATAGAAAAAATACTCAATCTTCAGCCGACCGAAATCAGAAAATTCGAGATTGAGGCATCTTTGCTCGGCTCAATCATGCATGAAATAATGCAGGAGGTTATCGCGCATCCTTTCAAGGATCTCCACGAGCTTACATTCGTGTCAGAAGAAACAACACACAGCCTTCTCTCTCAAAAACCGATTGATGAATACTGGAAAAGAGTGATCGGTAAAACCTTCATTGCCCTTTTGCCGGAACTGTACAAGATTGAGAAGAAAATCCGGGAAGAGGGATATGCTTTTCAGACAGCTGAATTCAAGGTTGCCGGGGAAGTCATAAGGGGGGTTAAGCTTAAAGGGAAAATTGACCGTATCGACATAAAAAGACCAGATACCGCTCATCCCTTGCACGACCCCACACACAATACTTTTCTCTCTGATGGACCGAACAGCACGGTAATCGAAATTATCGACTATAAAACAGGTTCAGTGCAATTCAGCGGTCCTCAGGTATTGTCAAAGGGCGCCTCTCTTCAATTATTCCTTTATGCCTCCCTCATGAAGGCGACGGGAAAAGAGGTTGTCCGCGCGGGTATCTACTCTCTTAAGGACATGTCAATAACCTGGATACCCGGGAGAAATGACAAGCGAGATGGCCGTTCAATCGATGACTATCTGGAAACAAGTCTCCGCTTTCTCAGTGAGACTGTTGAACAATTGCGTAACGGATATTTTCCTGCGGATCCGCTGAATGAGCAGATATGCAGAAACTGTCCGGAAAGGCCTTATTGTCCTTTTATTCAGAAATCGGCCTGAGCATATGCGATCGGGTAATGGGTACAAACATGGAAAAGTATCTTGATATAACAAAAAGCGTTATCATCTCATCCCCCGCAGGTTCCGGAAAGACCGAGAAACTCGCAAGGAGATATGTGAGTCTGCTTGAAGGCGGCTCTGAAATCGAAAAAATTCTCGCAATCACGTTTACCGAAAAGGCAGCCGCAGAAATGAAGGAGAGGATACTCCGCATACTCGAACAGGAAAACCTCTCAATATTTACCAATGTGCGTGAAAAGATGCCGTTGATGCGCATATCAACAATTCATGCCTTCTGCCTGAAACTGCTTAAGCGATTTTCGATCGAACTCGGCCTCGATCCCTCTCTTAACGTTACTGATGAATTCAACGCATCGCTCCTTTGGTCAGATTCCGTTTATGAGAGTCTGCTTGTCGAAAAAGAACATCCTGACCTTTTCTTTGAGATGATGGTAAGCAGGGGAATAAAGGGCTGGGATGTCCTTTTGCGTACCCTCAACGAACTGCACAGCAGAAGGCCAATTCCGGAAGTCATGCTGACGGAAGATCACCGTTTCAGCCAGGAGGAAATTAACCTGCTCACGCTCTACCGACGATGTCTCAACCGCTATACCATTAAGAAAAGAGAGAAGCATCTCATTGATTTCAATGACATCGAGATTCTTACGTATGAAGCCCTCCTGCAAAACCCCCAATGGCAGAACATCCTGTATTCATTTGACGAACATACAGACCATATCCTTGTTGATGAGTTTCAGGATACGAGTTCTCTGCAATGGAAGATCATCGACAAACTGACTGAAGAATGGCGCTCAGGTCTCGGCGCAAAGAGAGCCGCCGGCAAAATTCCCACCATCTTTCTCGTCGGCGATGAAAAACAGTCTATCTATCTTTTCCGCGGGTCAAACGTCAGCGTATTTCACAAAGCAAAAAAGAGATTCTCTGAATGGCTCGGTGAGCAGTACCATTTTGAAGAAATACGGGAAAACTACCGAAGCCTGCCCGGGATTATCGATTTTACCAATTCCCTTTTTTCAAGAATAATGCCTCCTTCGCTCCATGAGACATGGCGCACCCGTTATACACCATTTGAGGCCACAAGGACAGGGGACGGCCGCGTTGAACTCATGCTCCTTAAAGGCGGGGAAAGCACAAAGAAAAACCGGGAGAAGGAGGCTTCTGTTCTTGCAAAGCAGATCAGTTATCTGAATGATTTCCACGAGATATGGGACAATGAATTTCACAGGCCATGCACATATGGAGATATGGCTATCCTCCTTAGAAAGAGGACTCATCTGTCTGTCTTTGAAGATGCCCTCAGGCGTCACGATATACCGTTCGTGGTGGTAAAAGGCATCGGGTTTTATGACGAACCGGAAGTCGCGCTGTTAAGGGAATTCATCTCTCTTCTGATTGATCCCCTTGATGATCACAGTCTTTTCTGCATTCTGAGGTCTCCCCTCTTTGGCATCGAGTACAACACTCTGCTGCCGCTCATCTCCCGTGGAGACATCCCCTTGTTTGAGAAGATCCATTCCTCACGCAACAAGAAGCTGATGAATGCATTTGTCCGCATTTCCGCATGGATTGAGAGGTCATACAGGACACCTCTTGCGGTGATGATCGAGGAAGTTCTGTCAGAAACAACTGCATGGCAGTATTTCTGGGAAAAGCAGCGTCATGGGAATATCAGGAAGTTCATTGCAATCATCGAACAATATGAGTCCCGTGGTTTTTCCTGCCTCGAGATCAGGGAAAAACTTATCTCGTCAAAGACCGGAGAAGAAGCAAAAGCGAACATCAATACCGAAGGTATGAATGCAGTAAAAATCATGACAATACATGCGGCTAAAGGTCTGCAGTTCCCGATCGTCTTTCTTCCTTCCCTGGATGAGGTCAATTCACCGAAAAGCGGACCTATTGTACTCATGGAAGATGAGGGAAGCATAGCTTTTGCACATGAGGAAGATCCGTCTAAGAGAAGAAAGAATATTCACTTTCAGCGGCAGAAAGAAAAGGAACTTGAAGAGGAAAAGAGGCTTTTTTACGTTGCGGTTACAAGGGCGAAGGACTATCTCTGCATGCTCGGAGTTCCCAAAAAAGACCAGCCCCACACAGGAAGGCTTGGATATATGACGGGAAATCTCGAACACCTCTCATCACTCAGCGTAATTCATGAACAGGAGATCGAGCGGATATGGTCGTCCCGCGGGATAACCTCCCGTCCGCCATCATTTTCTCAGGACGAGCTTTTTTCCGGTCCTTCATATACGGAACGGATTCCTTATGAACCTGCCGTAAAATGGCGTGATGTGACCGAATCGATGGATATCAGGATTACGCATGGAGAAGACTGGGTGCTGCTCGGAAGGGTTTTTCACAGCCTTTTTGAAAGTCTTTCGAAGGGAACCCTGAAACCGGAAGAAGTCACTGACAAAGCACGTATTCTGCTCAGAAATGAGCTATTCTCCGGCCAAGATGCGGAAGGCCTGATCAGTATCATAAAAGAAGATTTTCAAAAGCTCCGTGTGTCAGGGCATCTGGAAAATATCATCCTTCCCAAGGAGCGTTCTTTTGCGGAACTCCCCTTCATCCTGCACAAGGGAGACATAGCATACAGGGGCAGAATCGACAGGATTATCATAAAAGAAAATACCGCTTTGATATACGACTACAAAACCTTTCCCGCGCGCAACCGGGAACTCCCGGAACTGCTTGAAAAATATCGTTTTCAGATGGAGATATACCGTGAAGCTGCGGAAAAAATATTCTCTCTTGCGTCGAAGGGCTTTATCCTTTTCACCCATCTGCCCTCCCTGACCGTACTGTAAGTTACATGCGTTTGATCGTGCACGGCGGGGCAGGATCCAGAAGACCTTCCAAAAGGGTGCTGAAAAAGCTTTCTGAATCAATTTCCTCAGGATTCAGAGTATTGCAGGAAGGGGGCACATCACTCGATGCCGTTTCGAACGCTATAGTAATTCTTGAAGATTCCGGTCTGTTTAATGCGGGTGCAGGCGGGAACCTGCAGATGGATGGTGCCAGAAGACTGGATGCTTCTCTCATGGAAGGAAGCAGTCTTCGTGCAGGCACGGTTATCGGCCTGGAAGGAATACGTAACCCCATAAAGATGGCGCGGATTATCATGGACCTGCCGCATACTGTTCTCACAAATACGGGGGCAAAAAAGATAGCAGAGGCACATAACCTTCCGCCCCTGCATGGAACTGACAAAGAAGACCTCGCCAGGCTCGAGAAAAAAAGAAAGTGCCAGAAAGAAATCTGGAATATTTACGGACAGTATTTTTCGACTGTCGGGGCAGTTGCCCTCGATGCCTATGGAAATCTTGCAGCCGGTTCATCCACAGGCGGGGTCAGTGCAATGCTGCCCGGGAGGGTCGGTGACACGCCGATGATCGGTTCCGGCATCTATGCAGAAAACTCGCTCGGAGCTGCTGCCTGCACAGGTATCGGAGAATATATCCTGCGTTTAGTCCTTGCAAAGGAGATATGCATGAATCTTCAATACATGTCCCTCCGGACTTCTTCATCCACATCATTGAGGCGGCTGATCTGTCTGGGCGGACAAGCGGGGGTAATTCTCCTGGACAGAAAAGGACATTTCGCAATTACACATTCAACAGCATATATGCCCTCAGGTTTTGCGTCCTCCAGGGGAGTTTCAGTCAGGGAGAACTTCAGAAATATTACTGTGCAGAGACGCCGCAAAAATCTTTTGGGCAGTAACTGACCGGAGATTTTTCGGATTACTCGGGCATGTAAAGCGAAATACGATATCTGTAATATTTAAATCGTGGTGACGCTATCGTATGTAAGCTTCCGTGACATAACGTCGCATCATGCGATGGGAGTTGAAATAATAGGCATTCTTCCCTATCGCATTCTGCATCATCCTTATCCATGTGCGCCTGTCATTATAAAACATTGGTATGATGGTATCCTCAAGCTTGTTGTAAAGGTCATCTGCATCCCTAGTATCCGTATTCTCAACCAGAGTTGTCTCGGTCGGATTCGGGCCTATTGACCATCCGGTAAACCCTTCTATATGCCCTTCTATCCACCAACCATCGAGAACACTGAAGTTCAGCACTCCGTTATGGGCTGCCTTCATCCCGCTCGTTCCTGAGGCCTCTCTGGGTCGCAAAGGCGTATTCAGCCAAATATCAACTCCGGAAACCATCATGAGAGCGATTGACATGTCATAATTTTTCAGATATGCCAGCTGTATCCTGCCTTTCAGTCTTTCCCTCACGGTAAATATTTTTTCTATCAGCCTCTTTCCCATATCGTCCCTGGGATGCGCTTTTCCCGCATATATTATCTGGAGCTTGCCGGTTCCCATTTTTTCAAGTCTCTCAATGTCGCTGAAAATAAGATCAGCCCTTTTGTATGCTGTAGCCCTCCGTGCAAAACCGATGGTGAGAATATCCTGACTCATGGCGACACCGGTTTGTTTTTTGACATAATCCATCAAAATGTTCTTTGCCTCAAGGTGTGCATTCCAGATATCATCGTCAGGAACACGTCCAACCCTTACGAACAACTCGGGTTCATTCGCCCACCCGGGAAGATAATTGTCAAACAGATTCTTAAAACTGTCGCAAGTCCAGGTGAAGGTGTGGACACCATTCGTGATTGCACTGATCTCATATCCGGGAAACATGTTCCTTGATACCTCTCCGTGTTTTTTTGCGACACCGTTTATGAATTCGCTCAGATTGAGGCCGAGCCGGGTCATGTTCATGCTGTCTTTGCCTCCGAGCTCCTTCAGAACGTTCAGAGGAATCTGCTCCCCCATTGTCTTCATGACAAGGTCGTACGGAAAGCGATCATGACCGGCCTCTATAGGGGTATGCGTAGTAAACACGCAAAGGTCTTTTACTTTCTCTACATCCCATACCAACTTTTCATCCCACACGTCTTCAATAGGCCGCTTGAATCTGTTGAGCAGTTCGATGGTGAGAAGACTTGAATGCCCTTCATTCATATGATACTTCTTGATCTCGAACCCGAGTTCATGGAGCATTCTTACTCCTCCTATGCCGAGGACAATTTCCTGCTTCAGCCTGTAGGCCAGGTCTCCTCCATACAGATAATGGGTTATTTCCCTGTCCTCGGGGTCATTCTCTTCGATATCCGTGTCAAGAAAGAAAATCGGAACAAAACCCCCGGTCAGGCTTTTCTCATTATATTGCCACGCCTGGACAAGGACGTCCCTACCTTCTATCTGGACAGAAATTTTTGTAGGGAGCAGGGTCATATACTTTGCGGGATCCCATAATACTGGAGATTCGGTCTGCCGTCCCGATTCGTCCAGATCCTGTATGAAATATCCCTTCTTTGTCAGCACGGTGACGGCAACCATTGGAAGCTTGAGGTCCGCACTTGTTCTGATCGTGTCTCCGGCCAGTACCCCGAGACCACCGCTATAGGTCGGTATATCATTCTGTATGCCTATCTCCATTGAAAAATAGGCTATCTTGGGCTCATTTGTAAGATCTATCGGACACACGATATGCATGGAGAGATATTGTAAGATATTTGTACAGAGTTTAACAACAGGTGAATTACACAGGTGCGTCACATGGGACAGATCAGGCGTCCCAGTTTTTCGGTCATTATCAGATTGTCGGAGTAATCCACCGGACAGTCAATTATCGAAGGTACTGCCTGACTGAGGGCATCATTCAGGACAGGCAAGAGTTCATCCTCTGAAGAAATCCTGTAGCCCCTTGCGCCGAAAGACTCTGCGATACGGACGAAATCAGGGGTATTGAACTTTACGTGAAATGACTCTTTGTACCGCAGTTTTTCTTTCCATTCTATGAGCCCGTACCCTCCGTCATTGAATATCAGGCAAACAAAACTGATGCCGAGCCTGACCGCGGTATTAATCTCGCACATGGACATCAGAAATCCGCCGTCACCCACTGCCGCGATCACCTTTTTCTCAGGAAAAAGCAGTTTTGCCGATATGGCGGCAGGAATCCCAAAGCCCATAGACGCAAAGCCATTGGATATAAGAACGGTATTCTCAGCATAAGCCGGAAAGAACCTGGCAATCCAGATCTTGTGAGCACCGACATCACTGATGAGTATATCAGTGCGACCGAGGACATGCCGTATTTCCTTCAATATCCTGAGAGGCCTGAGCGGAAATCCCTTGTGCGAGAAATGCACTCCATGATCTGCAAGCACCTTCAGCTTCAGGTAATAGGGAGATATCTCCCTGCCGTCCAGGCGCTCCGACAGGAGAGAAAGTGCCCTGGCGATGTCCCCGATGATTTCGATTGCAGGATAATGGGAATCCGTTTCAGACGGAACAAAGTGGATGTGGATTATCCTTTTATTCGTGTCGGGATTCCAGTACCGGGGGCTGAATTCCACAGGATCATATCCGACAGCAATAATGAGGTCTGCTTTCTCAAATCCGCATGATATATAATCACGCGATTGAAGTCCTACAGTAGAGATGAAACAGTCATCATCAGACGGTAGCGCTCCCATGCCCATGAATGTGGCTGCAACTCCGATGTGTGTTCGGGAGACAAACTTCCTCAGTGCACGCGAAGCCTTCCCACGAATAATACCGTTTCCCACGAGAACCAGAGGGAATTTTGCATCTCTAATTAAGGTGACGGCGTGATCAATGGCATCCTCTGAAGGTTCGGGGTAGTGCTCAGTTTCATGGGGAACGGGATTTCCGACTGCATCGTTCAATGCGACGTTTTCCGGGAATTCAATATGTGACGGACCTGGTTTCTCGGCAGAGGCAGTCTTGAATGCCTTTCTGACAATCTCCGGGATGACATTCGGACTCTCAATCCTTGCATTCCACTTGGTGACCGTTCTGAACGCAGAAAGAATATCAATATACTGGTGGGACTCCTTGTGAGTCTTTGCAATGCTGGTTTGCCCTGTTATTGCAACCATCGGCGAGAAATCGAGAAGGGCATCGGCAACCCCAGTCATGAGATTCGTTGCCCCCGGACCGAGTGTGGAAAGGCACACACCCGGTTTTCCGGTAAGCCTCCCATAGGCATTTGCCATGAATGCAGCCCAACGTTCATCATGGGTGGTTACCACTTCTATGGTCGATGAGGTCAGGGCTTTCAACAGGTCGATTGTCTCTTCTCCGGGGAGGCTAAAAACATGCTTAACCCCCTCTGCCTCGAGACATTTCACGAACAGTTCAGCAGAATTCATAACAATTCATCGAAGTCGGTAATATGCAAAAAATGTCTGGACTGCTTTGGACTTACTTTGGAATTCGCCCTCGCCTTGTACAGAAGAAACCTGATGCCGAAACGCCTTGCCGTTTTCAGTATCTCCTCAGTATCATCGATGAAAAGCGTCTTCTCCCTGTCAAAGCCGAGACGTCTTTCAGCAACTTTCCAGAATTCCAGGCTTTCTTTCGGATACCCGGCATCAAACGAAGACAAAACAGTATCGAAATGTTTTCCTATCTGTGTCTTCCTGAATTTCAGGTCGATTGATTTATAATGTGCATTCGTCACGAGAAAGACTTTTTTCCTGCGTTTCCTCATATTCATAAGAAAGGTTTCGACATGAGGATGAACTTCTATGAGATGCTTTATCTGTTCCTTCAGGGCGGGGATGTCGAGATCAAGCTCTTTCGACCAGAAGTCGAGGTCTGTCCAGTTTAATGTTCCTTCATGTATCCTGTACTTGCCCATGAGCGCTTCTTTCGCCTTGCCGAACGTGATATTATATTTTTCTGCATATGTTTCAGGAACGAGATGTTCCCAGAAGTAGTCATCAAAATACTTGTCGAGCAGAGTACCGTCCATATCAAGGAGTACAAATTGTATTTCATCCAGAGGCACTTTCATGTGTTTTTCAGACCAAGAGAACACTTCTCTCTTCTTCTCATTTGCGTGAATATTTCTGCATTCACAGCCAGGCCTGAACTTCCCGGCTGCCTTTCAGGCTTTAAAAAGGGAGGATTTTCGGTATCTTGAAGCCTTTTTTCCCCTTGAACATCTTCAGCATTCTCTTTATTTCGATGTACTGCTTTATTACCCTGTTCACGTCCGTTACGGTTGTACCGCTTCCGGTTGCAATCCTCCTTCTTCTGCTCCCATTGATAATCGTATGATCTCTCCGTTCCTTTTTCGTCATGGAACTGATGATTGCCTCGACTTTGACCAGTTCTCTTTCATCTATATCCATATCCTTGACCTTGTTCATGCCTGGTATCATATTAATAAGGTTTTCAAGGGGTCCCATGTTGCGCATCTTCTTCAGCTGTTCCCTGAGATCATCAAACGTGAACGATTCATCCATTATGGTCTTCTGAAGCTTTTCCGCCTCTTTCTGGTCAAACGTTTTCTGGGCCTGCTCTATCAGACCCAGGACGTCCCCCTTGCCGAGTATCCTCGACGCGATCCTGTCAGGATAAAACGCTTCCAGAGCATCTATCTTTTCTCCGGTCCCGATGAATTTTATTGGTTTCCCGGTAACTGAAATGATAGAGAGTGCCGCACCGCCTCTCGCATCGCCATCCATCTTGGTAAGAATGATCCCGTCAATTCCAATCTGTTCCCCGAAATTTTTAGCAATATTGACCGCATCCTGTCCTGTCATGGCATCAGCGACAAAGATAACCTCTTTTGGCAGGACACTCTCCCTGATTTTTCTGAGTTCTGTCATAAGCGACTCATCAATATGCAGCCTTCCGGCAGTATCAAGGATTACCACATCCCTTGCATCCAGTCTTGCCTTTTTGACCGCCTCGCTGCAGAGGTTCACCGGATCCTTGATTTCCCTTGATGAAAAGACAGCCACGTCAATCTGTCCACCAAGCGCGACCAGCTGGTCAATGGCAGCAGGTCTCTGGAGGTCTGCGGCAACAAGCAGAGGCCTTCTGCCTTCCTTTTTGAACATTCTGGCAAGCTTTGCAGCTGTCGTGGTTTTTCCGGAACCGTGGAGGCCTACCATCATGATAATAGTAGGCGGGTTGGGTAACAGTTGAATCCTGCTGTTCGTTTTCCCGAGCAGTTCGCAAAGTTCGTCATTTACTATTTTGATAACCTGCTGCCCCGGGGTAAGGCTTTCGAGAACTTCCTTTCCGACAGCCTTCTCCTTTACCTTTGCAATAAACTCCTTCACAACCTTGAAATTGACGTCTGCCTCCAAAAGGGCAATACGTATCTCCTTCAGGGCAACCTCGACATCCTCTTCCTTAAGGAGGCCTTTGCCTTTCAGTTTCTTAAAGATAGATTCCAGTTTCTCGGTGAGAGATTCAAACATAGAAAAACCTTTTTATCATTTGATATCGAATGGTTACACCGCTCTCAGGATGGATACATTCTGCTTATGCACTGAGGAGGGAATCCAATTTTGCCTTAAGCTGCTGTTTCGGAACAACACCGACTATCTGATCCATCTTTTCTCCGTTTTTGAAAAACATGATTGTCGGGATTCCCATGATTTTGTATCTGCTGGCGATTTCAGAATTTTCATCGGTATTCAGTTTCAATACTTTCACTTTGCCAGAATACTCTTTTGCCAGCTCCTCGACCGTGGGGGAGATCATCCTGCACGGACCACACCATGCCGCCCAGAAATCAATCATGACGACCCCCTCCGTCTTGAGCACCTCATTCTCCCAGTTAGCGGTCGTCGCTTCATGTATTCCTTCTGCCATGTGAACCTCCTGTAATTCCCTTATTTTCATAAAAGGAAATTGATTGTATAATTATATTTTCCGGTCTCCGACTTTGTCAATGACAGAGGATCAAGAAAAACTTTAATTCATTGACACTCTTGAGTTTTTTCTGCTATTTTTAACAATGAAAAGCTTCTGGCTGAGCCTTTTTTTTGTATTCATTGTCCTGTGCGGAATTTCATATGGTTTCGAAGTTACCGGCATTCAGCCAGTTGACCCATACGGGGTTTTCTCGACCTTCAGCGCTGAGAGCCTTCCCCGGGGCAAGGTAGCCCTTTCTGCGGGTTCTGAAGTATCAATAGACCCTGATTTCTATCGTTTTGTTTTCAAGAGCGCATATGGCATTACTGATAATCTTGAAATCCTGCTCACTGTTCCGTACGTATTTGGCAACGATACAACAGATGGTTTTGAAGATCCCGCATTCGGCCTGAAGCACAGGTTTTTTGATGAAGGCAGGTATGGCCCATCACTTGCATACGTACTGAACGCGTCTCTCCCTTCAGGACGAAGTCAGCTGAGTACCGATGGAAGGTACGGTCTGGGTCTTGTAATCAGCAAAAGGATCGGTCCGGTAAATGGACATCTGAATCTTTTTTATGAGAAAGCCGGTTCCGGTGATTTTGAAGACGACATATCATTCCTTGCCGGACTCGATTTCGCTGCATCACACAACTTTAAGTTTCTCGCAGAGTTATACTGCAAAAAAAGTCATGATTCAGGAAAACTCGATTCAGTAGAGGGCCGGATCGGGTACAGGTTTACGACCACGGATTTTATTTATACTACATTTGGTGCAGGGTTCGATCTGAAAAACAGAAACCCTGAAACCAGAATAATATTTACAGTGACATTTCTGTCACCTGCCGAAAAAAAGAAGATCAAGAAAATATATGAAGAGGAATAACTAAGAGATGTTTGATATTGGCATGCCGGAACTGATAGTAATTTTCATCGTTGCCCTCCTGGTTTTCGGCCCCAAAAAACTGCCGGAACTGGGCAGGACTCTCGGCAAAGGCCTTGGTGAATTAAAAAAGGCATTGCAGGATGTGAAGGAGTCCGTAGAAGAGGAATTCAAGGAAACAACTTCAGATATCCGCGATACGGTGACGGATGTCAAGAAGCAGCTTGAGACAGAAGTAAAATCTACCGAAAAAACAATAAAAGACACCGTGAAGGAAGTTCAGACACAGGTTGAGACCGAGTCAGAAGAACTCAACAAGACCATTGACAGCACAATAAAGGATGTGGAGGATCATGCGGACAGTGGTTCCAAAAAGGGAAAATGAGATATTGGTTCAGGTGGTGCCTTAAAAACCTTAATGATCCATTTCAGAAATAGAATCAGAATTCCCCTGCATTGTATTGACCGCAAAACTTATCAGGTTTTGAAAATAATTCTTCCAATAGATACGGAGGCAGAAGGTTAGCATGTCAGAAACCAGGATGATGGGATTTCTCGAACATCTCGGTGAACTCAGAAAAAAAATTACCGTTTCCTTGATCGGTTTATGCGTTACGTTTGTCATTGCCTTCAATTTTTCCGAACAGATCCTCAGGTTCCTCATGTTCCCTCTCAAATACAGCCTGGATTTCTCGGTAACAAAAAGGTACATGTATTTTGCGCCCCATGACAAGCTCCAGAACATGAAACTCGTGTTTCTTTCACCTGCTGAAGGATTCTGGATGAACATGAAGATCGCTATAGTTGCCGCCCTTATACTTGCACTTCCCATCATTTTCCAGCAGCTGTGGAGTTTTATTTCACCCGGACTTCATAAAAAAGAGAAAAAATATGTCGTTCCGTTTGTCCTGGTAGCAACACTCCTCTTCCTTGTTGGTGCTGCGTTCTGTTTTTTCATCGTTCTGCCGTTTGCCATGAGTTTCCTGCTTACTTACAAGATAGGGGATTTCATGATGCCGATGCTTTCAATCGGTCAGTATGTTGATTTCTGCCTTAAGTTTATTCTTGCATTCGGTGCGGTATTCGAACTTCCGATATTTATCATCTTTGCAACACGCATGGGTTTCGTAACTCCGCAAACCCTCGCAAAGAACAGGAAGTATGCCATCCTGATCGCGTTTGTGATTGCAGCCATGCTTACTCCGACGCCCGATGCCTTCAACCAGTCCCTCATGGCTGTACCAATAATCATTCTGTATGAAGTCGGGATTCTTGCCTCACGAATTTTCAGGATTAAAGAGACGGTCTAATGCCGACCATAAGGGGAAAAAGCCTGAAGGCGATCACCTATGACATAGCTGAAGGATATGTGGTAGTAAATCCGCTTTTTCTGAAACCGCTCGACGGAGAATCCATCAAGGGACTTTACCACGAAATGATGAAAGTTCAGGTAGAGATACGGGGAGAAAAATTTCCTCACGGCGATGTCCAGGCTATCAGGTGGAGGAACACCCGGCTCCAAAGGCTCAATTCTGCCTCAATGGTGCTCAAAAATTTTGCCAGGGAGAGGAAGATCATTATTGTTTAATGTTTGACTGCTTCAAATAACTATGTTAATTTCTAAGCATGGAAATTTCCGAGGAAAGTAAAGAAGCAAGAGATATCATTCAGAACCTTATCAAGTCCAAAAAGACTATAAGGATGTATCCTCAGAACAATCCCATCTATGCAAAGATCCTCGAAGATTCTTACACCAGGTTCAAAAGCTTTTTTGATTACCATGAAAGCATTGTACTGAGCATCAAGCAAAACAGCATCCTCTACGACAACGAGCAGATCTATTACAACCCTGATAAGGAGGATAACCTCGCCCTTTTCTTCTTTAAAGACGGTTTGCGTGAACTTACATTCAAAAAGGGACTCATGCGGGAAGAGCTCGAGGAATTTCTGAAGATTATCGCGCTTGATTTTGACAGGGATGCGATAGACGACGATGTGGTAACGCTCCTTTGGGAAAAAGACTTTCAGAATATCCAGTATGTAGTTGATGAAGCTTTTCTTGCCGATGCCGATGAAGAAGACTATTCAATAAAGACTGAGGAAAAGGCAAAAGAAAAGGTTACCGATGTAAATGACCTGATGAAGGCCTATGAGGACGGATTTGTCCAGGAAGATGTGAAGGGGATATCAATTGTTCCGCTCACGGATAATGATCTTCAGATGCTCGTGAAGGAACTGGAAAAGGACTCTTCGGAAAAAATAGGGAAATTGACACTCATCCTCTTCGAAATCATTTACCAGTCTGAAGACAAAACGGACGTTGAGCAGGCATTTACTTTTCTGAAGGATGCCATAAATTTTTCGATGAAGCACGGGGATATGGAAACAGCAATCGAAGTGATGAGGAAAGCGAAGAAAATACTCGAAAATCCGCTTATGGCAGAAAATGAAAAGAGATACATGATGCTGCTTCCTTCATATCTTGGCACTGATGAGATAATCAGCCTTCTTGCTGACATCCTCGACAGCGGAATCGAGATAGACACGACTATTTATGATGAATTCGTCGCCCACCTCGAAAAAAATGCGATCGAACCACTCATAAAATATCTCGGGGAATTAAAGACTATCCGCGCACGAAAGAATGTGATAGAAGCTCTCATCAGTATCGGGAAAAAAGATATCCAGGCACTCTCAAGAGGCCTTGATGACCAGAGATGGTATGTGGTCAGAAATATTATCTATATTCTTAGAAGAATCGGCGACAGGAGGGCAATCGACTACCTGCTGAAAACAGTAAAACATTCTGACATAAGGGTAAGGAAAGAGGGCATTAAGGCACTTGGCGACCTCGGAGGAAAAGAAGGAATACAAACTCTCAGGGAATGCCTTGACGATACTGATATGCAGATACGGGTAGCTGCCGCAAAGTCCTTCGCGTCTATCGGGTCAGAAGCCCCAAAACGGATTCTTCTGGACAAAATTGCCGAAAAGAGTTTCAAAGACAAGGATTTTGAGGAAAAGAAAGAGTTTTTTGAGGCAATTTCAAGGTGGAAGGATCCCGAGATATTCGACTTTCTGGTGAAAATCCTGAAGACAAAATCATTCTTCGGAAGAGCAAAGCTTTATGAAAGCAAGGCCTGTGCGTTGTTATGCCTCGGACTGCTGGGAAACAAGGACGCTCTCCCCCTGCTGTACAAATATCAGGATTCCGGAAACAAACTCCTCAGAGATTTTTCGCTCTCTGCAATCAAGAAGCTGGAATATGGGAATTAAAGAAGAGAGAGAAATACAAAAGCACGGACAGGACATAATCAACCAGTTCTCTGTTATTCTGCGGACTGCCCAGATCCATGATCCCGCGAATATTGCCGTTATGACCGCGGTCGAACGGTTTCTGTCCCTGATAAACCAGCTTACCGAGTCCGGTACCAGCATAAATCTTGAACTCGTCGGTGAGTATTTCTATATAGATGAAACCAGAATCCGCTATTCCATGGAGTACCTGCTGAATTTCGATTTCCTGATCCGTGAGTTCAAAAGGCGGGAAATCGGAAAGATTGTGTTCATGAGTAACCTGCAGCCCAAAGACATCCAGATATTCCTTAAGGCGTTTATTGCGGCCGGTTTTTCTGACACGCCTTACGAAACCATGTCAGACATCACGGGAGAATCCGACAACCTTGAGATATCAAGACTCCAGAAAATACTGGAGGGGGAACAGGTTGATGTCAGAAAGGTGATAAAGAAAGTCTATTTCAACGCGGTTTCCTATACCAGGGGAGTGATGACGAAGATCCAGGCAGGTGAAAAAGTGAACATCAAGAAGGCCAAAAGGGTCGTTGAGTCGATGGTTGACCACATTCTCGAAGAGGAAAACCTTCTCATCGGCATGACCGCCATCAAGGAATATGACGAATACACGTACCATCATTCAGTAAATGTGAGCATCCTTTCGATCGCTTTGGGTCAGAGGCTGGGCTTGAGCAAAAAAGTCCTTACCGAACTCGGACTGGTCGCGCTGTTTCATGACATCGGCAAAATCGAAATTCCCAGTGAAGTCCTGAACAAATCCACCAACTTCACCGAAGACGAATGGAAGGTTATCAGAAGACACCCGATTTGGGGAGTTAAAGCAATATTGAAAATACGGGGTGTTGATTTCACTGCGTCCAGGGCTGCAATTGTTGCATTCGAGCATCATATGAACTATGATCTCAGCGGATACCCGAAGGTCGCAAAACACTCTGAACTCGATTTCTTCTCAAGAATTGTGAGCCTCGCAGACCAGTACGATGCGATGACTTCATCGAGGGTCTATTCAAGAATTCCGCTGTCACCTGATAAGGCGCTGAGTATCATGATGGAAAGGGCCGGTTCCCAGCTTGACCCTCTCCTTTTCAAGTTTTTCATTAATATGGTCGGAGTATTTCCCATCGGCACTCTGGTAATGCTCGATACGAAGGAACTCGGCCTTGTGTATGAGAGCAACACTGTGTTTGCCGACAGGCCAAGGGTACTGATCATTATTGACAGGCAGGGGAAGAGGGTAAGCGGTCCGGTGGTCAACCTTACCGAAAAAGACGAACAGTCAAGATATTACCGTTCCATTATAAAAACGCTTGATCCCAACAAGTATAAAATAAACCTTGCCGAATACCTTCTCTGATTTGCATGTGCCAGAGGGTTACTCCTTATCTCTCCTGATATCCGCGCCCAGCATGAGAAGTTTTGTTTCCATCTTTTCGTAACCCCTGTCAAGGTGATAAATCCTGTGCACTTTCGTCTCGCCCTTTGCAGCAAGAGCTGCGACAACGAGTGATGCACTTGCCCTCAGATCTGTTGCCATCAGTGGCGCCCCCTTTAGCCGCTCAACCCCTTTTACGGATGCGACGCCACCTTCAACAATTATCTCTGCTCCCATTCTTATCAGTTCGGCCACATGCATAAACCTGTTCTCGAAAATCATTTCCTTAATGACGCTTGTTCCTTCGGCAATGCACATTAGGGCCATGAACTGCGCCTGCATGTCCGTCGGGAATCCAGGATATGGCATCGTGGTAAGATTCGCCGCAGCAGGTCTTGAAGGTCCGGATACACGTATGCCGTCAGTGACCGGTTCAAATGAAAGACCGGCCTCTTTAAGCTTCATTACCGATGCGTCAAGGTGCTCAATGCAGCACCCCCTGAGAATAATGTCTCCACCGGTGATCCCGGCAGCGGTCATGAAAGTCCCTGCCTCTATCCTGTCAGGTATGACAGTATAGTTCATGGGTTCCAGCCCATCGACCCCTTCTATTTCGATGGTGCTTTCTCCGGCCCCTTTTATCCGGGCTCCCATGGAAACAAGCGCATTGGCAAGATCCACGACTTCCGGCTCCATTGCCGCATTTTCGAGCACGGTTCTTCCTCTTGCCAGAGTCGCAGCCATCATAAGATTTTCGGTTCCCGTAACGGTCGGGGTATCAAAATATACCGATGTGCCCGTGAGTTTTTTTGCCTTCGCAATTACATATCCGGACTCCAGTCTGATGTCTGCGCCCATTTTTTCAAGACCCATAAGATGGAGATTTATCGGTCTCGCGCCAATCGCGCACCCGCCCGGAAGGGATACCTTCGCCTTTCCGTATCTGGCGATAAGGGGACCAAGCACGAGAATGGATGCCCTCATGGTTCGTACCAGATCATACGGTGCTTCAAAATTATCAATCCTGCTTGTGCTGATTATTATCCGATGATCCTCATAATGATATCCTGCGCCGAGGTTTGCGATGAGGCGCCCCATTGTCTTGATATCTTTTAAATCAGGAACCTTTGCGATCGTACTTTCGCCGGATGCAAGAACTGAAGCTGCCATGAGAGGAAGGGCAGCGTTCTTTGCCCCACCTATCTGTACCTCTCCCTTAAGCTTTTTGCCGCCTTTGATGACGAGTGTATCCAATTATATACTCCAGAAACAGTTATGCAAACGGTACACCGTAATTGCCTTGTGATGCGCTATCCGTGTATTCCGGCAATCTGTTGATGCGCCTTCGGAACTCTTTTTGTTTTTCCGCCTCATACGTATCCGGTACCCGGAGTGATAACGCTTCTAATGCAACCACTTGCCGGAAGACTGAGATTATTATAATATCAGATGAAAGAAGAAAAAAATGACAGAAATATTCCAGGGCTTGCACCCTGTATTTCAGGCACTTATTGCGACCTGTTTTACCTGGGCGATGACCGCTTTCGGTGCTTCCCTGGTTTTTTTCTCCAGAGACATCAGCAGAAAATTGCTTGACGGGATGCTCGGCTTTGCCAGCGGTGCGATGATCTTTGTCGTTATTGAAGAACTGGTTCCTGAGTCCCAGCGGGGAAACAATACCGATCTGGCGACTATGGGGGCCCTTGTGGGTTTCACTGTCATGATGATCCTTGATGTTGCCTTCGGATAGAGAAAAAGGCCTCAATATTCAATTTTCGTGTTGCTGAAACAAAAAACGGTACGCTATACTTCTTACAAACAGAAATCTTAGATAATCAAGAGGAAACAGGGTGCGACATGCCGTTTTTTGGAGAACTTTTTGTCAGTGAGATCCTGAAAAAACCTGTTCTCGACCCGAAGGGAGAGGATCTCGGCAGGGTAAGGGACATGATCGTCGTGAAGGGTGAACCCTTCCCGAGGGTTTCTGCCCTTATCGTGGAAAAGAAAAAGAGATTCTTCAACCTTCTGTGGACCGATCTGAACATCTTCAATAAAAGAATCATCTCGACAAAAATCTATTCTGACAATCTTCATCCTTACGAGTCAGACGAGAAAGACCTCCGGATTGTAAGGGATATTTTCGATAAGCAGATAGTCGATGCAAATGGCGCCAAAGTGGTACGGGTGAATGACGTAAAACTCGAAGGGTATAATTCAGAGGCTATCCTCGCTGCGGTAGATGTCGGCATGAGGGGTATAATGCGAAGACTCGGATTCGAAAGAAGCGGAGAGGATATGATGAAGATTTTCAAGAAACATCTCCCGTATAACCTTATTAGCTGGAATTACATTCAGCCCCTGGAGCCGAAACTTACGAAGATTTCCCTTACTGTTCCACGACAGATGGTCTCTGAGCTTCATCCTGCTGACATCGCTGAAATCATCAGCCAGGTCTCGCACAAGGAAGGTGCAACGTTTTTCAAGGGCCTGGACGTTGAAACCGCGGCAGAAGCTCTTTCCGAACTGCAGCCTGACGTGCAGGCAGCCTTAATCACGGGGATGGACACTGATAAGGCTGCGGATATCATCGAAGAGATGCCGCCTGACGAGGCAGCCGACATCCTGAGCGACCTCCCCGTTGATAAAGCCAAGGAAATACTGGAGCAGATAGAAAAGGAGGAAGCCGAGGATATCCAGGAGCTCCTCAGCCATGAGGAAGACACTGCCGGTGGCCTCATGACAAATGAATTCATTGCCTTTGCTCCCGATATGCCTGTCAGGCAGGCAATAGAAAAATTCAGGCAGGATGCAGAAGAGGTCGAAACAGTCTATTACATCTACATCATCGATACGGATGAAAAGCTCCTCGGCGTTGTCTCGCTCAGGGATCTGCTGCTTGCGCCTCTTGATGCCACTCTTTCTGATATCATGGAAACGAAGCTTAAGACGGTAACATCTGACGCTGATGAAGTCGAGGTTGCAGAGATAATTTCAAAATATAACCTTGTGGCCATACCTGTCCTTGACAATGACGGGTTTATCCTCGGCATTGTTACCATTGATGATGTAATAGACCGGATACTCCCCCCTTCTGCAAAGAGAAAGAGGAGAAAGGTATGAGCCTCTGGAAAAGAATCGCCGTTTTCCTGTCAATCATGGGGCCGGGAATAATCACCGCGAACATCGATAATGATGCAAGCGGGATCACTACATACTCGGTTGCCGGTGCACGATTCGGCTATTCGCTTCTCTGGACGTTAATACCGACGACTATCGCCCTTGTTGTCGTACAGGAAATGGTTGCGCGCATGGGAGCAGTGACAGGCAAGGGTCTTTCGGATCTCATAAGGGAAAATTACGGGGTAAAATCGACTTTTTACATGATGTGCGTGCTCTTTGTCGCCAACTTCGGAACAACCGTTGCCAATTTCGCAGGCTGGGCTGCAAGCATGGAGATACTCGGTTTGAGCAAATATCTTATGGTGCCGGTTGGCGCTCTTTTCATATGGATTCTCGTTGTGAAAGGCAGCTACCGGTTTGTTGAACGCATCCTCCTTTTTGCGTGCCTCCTGTATTTCGGTTATGTCCTTTCGGGTTTCATGGCAAAACCTGAATGGTCGGAGGTCATTTACCATACATTCGTTCCACAGATGAAATGGCAGCCGGAATTTGTAATGCTGAGCATAGGCATTATCGGGACGACCATTACGCCGTGGATGCAGTTTTACCTCCAGTCATCGATCGCGGAAAAAGGCATAAAGAAGGACGAATACAAAGCCTCGAGGCTTGACGTGCTTATCGGGTGCAGCATTACAGACATTATCTCGTTTTTCATAATCGTCACCTGTGCCACAACACTCTTCAGCCAGGGGATCAGGATACATGAGGCATCAGAGGCAGCCATTGCCCTTAAGCCACTCGCCGGAAACTATGCATTTCTGATATTTGCGGTCAGCCTTGCGAATGCGGCCCTTTTGGGTGCGATCATCGTGCCTCTGGCAACATCATACTACATCTGTGAAGCCATGGGATGGGAACGCGGGGTGAACAAAACATTCAAGGAAGCTCCTCAGTTTATGGGGATTTACACATTCATGATCGTAACAGCCTCCCTTGTGATATTGATTCCTGAAGTTCCTCTCGTGTTCCTGATGGTCCTTTCCTCAGTGCTGAACGGTATTCTTCTGCCGTTCGTCCTGGTATTCGCGATAGCGCTGGTCAATAACAAGAACCTGATGGGCGAATATGTGAACCCAAAAATCTACAACATCATCTCTTGGGGCACAGTCGGGGTTATTTCGCTGCTCACAGCATTCTTTTTGATCACAATACTGTTTCCGCTGAAGGAGATATATGGTTAACGCAATCGAATGGGTTGACGGAAAAGTAATCATGCTTGACCAGACACGCCTGCCGCTTGAGGTGCGCTTTATTGAATGTACAGACTACCTGATGGTGGCTGAAGGCATAAAAAAGCTGCGTATCAGGGGTGCTCCTGCCATCGGGATTGCAGCAGCAATGGGTATCGCTCTCGGTGCACAGGAAATACGTACAACAGATTCTGAGGAATTCATCAAAGCCGTTGAACCCCTGTTCCACGCAATGCTTTCAACAAGACCCACGGCAGTGAACATACAATGGTCGGTGAACAGAATACGCGCTCTTCTGACGAGAAAAAAAGATGAACCTGTCAGCAGATTGAAGGAAATCCTGATTGACGAGGCGAGGCTTATCCTTCAGGAAGATGTGGAAGTAAACAAGGCGATCGGAAAGTGGGGGGCGGAATTTATCAGGGATGGAGATACCATCCTGACGCATTGTAATGCAGGCGCCCTGGCAACCGGCGGATACGGCACTGCGACAGCGCCCATGCGTGTTGCCAGAGATCAGGGCAAGAGAATCCAGGTTATTGCAGACGAAACAAGACCGGTTCTCCAGGGAGCACGCCTCACTGCATGGGAATTAATGCAGGATGGTATACCCGTAACTCTTATTACTGACAATACAGCCGGCGCTCTCATGAAAAGAGGCGAAATAGATCTCGCCATCGTCGGTACCGACAGAACATCCCGTAACGGCGATGTGGCAAACAAGATAGGAACCTATACCGTAGCAATCCTGTGCAAGGAACATAAAATCCCCTTTTATGTTGCAGCTCCCCTGAGCAGCATCGATTTTTCAATCGTGTCAGGAGACGACATCCCCATTGAAGAGCGTGGTGATGAAGAAGTAACGCATATTTTCGGCAGATGCCGGATCGCCCCTCAAGGGGTAAAAGTGAGGAATATCGCCTTTGACGTAACGCCGTCCAGATATGTCACTGCAATAATTACGGAAAAAGGCGCGTTCAGACCAAAAGACATAAAAAGTCTATCAAAACATACCATTGACCCGGAAAGACTCAGGATCAAACCCTGAGCGCAACCTTTTCTTGCCTTTATGCGTTGTTTTCCTTGTTATCATGCCTTTCATCTTGACATTGAAACTGTCACTGTCCTACCATTAAGAATGCATCTGGAAGAGATATTCAATGCCTATCAACATGATCTGAAAATCGTCGAAGATAAAATCCGTGACATATTCAGCAGCCACGTTTTTACCATTCCGCTTATCGGCAAACATATCCTCGACGGAGGCGGCAAGAGACTTCGACCATTAATCCTCCTGCTGAGTGCAGAACTGGCAGGATTCCGTGGTGATGCACGTCTCATTCTGGCAGGGATTATCGAATCCATACATACGGCTTCACTGCTCCATGACGACGTTGTTGACGGCGCGGAGATACGACGGGGCAAGCTTCCTGCCCATTCAATCTGGGGAAATCAGGTTGTCATACTTGTCGGGGATTTTCTTTATTCCAATGCACTGAGACTTGCTGTTCTGCAAAGGAGCCAGCGGATCATGGAGGCACTTTCTGAGGCTACTACAAGGATGACCGAAGGAGAGATTCTTCAGCTTTCCAAGACCGCAGACCCGGATATCTCCGAAGAGGACTACCTGAATATCATCTCTGCGAAAACCGCTGCGTTGATTTCTGCCGCATGCCGCATCGGGGGTATCCTTGGATCAGTTCATGAAGATATGGAAAATGCACTGGCGCGATTCGGTCTGAAGACCGGTATTGCATTTCAGATGGCAGATGATATACTTGATTATATGGCGGAAGAATCAGAACTGGGAAAACGTCTCGGGAAAGACCTCAGGGAGGGGAAAATAACTCTCCCACTTATATGTCTTCTGAAAACTGTCACTCCTTCAGAGAAGGAACAGATAAAAAATATTATAAAAAACGGTTTTAAAAAGAGCGGGCTCAGGATAATACTGAAGCTTTTCAGGAAATATCACACGATAGAGCAGTCGCTGGGAAAGGCGCAAGACCTGATCGCTGATGCTAAGGCAGAACTTTCGGTTTTTCCGGATTCAGACGCAAAAAAGGCGCTGTTCGCAATTGCCGATTATACGCTTCAGAGAAATAAATAGATGCATCCCGTTGCCGAACTTGCCAGAAGAACTGTGGAAGTATATGTCAGGGAAGGCAGGGTATTACAGACGCCAGACCCTTTACCACCCGAATTGCTTCATGAGTCAGGAGTTTTTGTCAGTCTCAAAAAACACGGCGAACTGAGGGGATGCATCGGGACGTACATCCCGACCTGCAAATCTGTCGGGGAAGAAATCATCGCAAATGCCATATCGGCAGCAACAAAAGACCCCCGGTTCTCTCCTGTCGAAGAAAATGAACTCAAAGATCTCACCTACTCTGTCGATATCCTCTCCTACCCCGAAAAAATACACGGCCTTCACGACCTCGATCCCCGAAAATATGGCATAATTATTGTAAGCGGCAGCAGAAAAGGTCTGTTGCTGCCTGACCTCGAGGGTGTCGATACGGTAGAAGAGCAGCTGCGCATTACCAAAATGAAAGCAGGAATATTGCCTCATGAGGAGGCAGAAATCTATCGATTTGAGGTAAAAAGATACAAATGACTGACATACCGCTCAAAGATAATATAAAGCATAGCAGTCTTCCCAAGCTCCTTGCACATCTCAACAGGGGAAGATTGACGGGCACCCTCGTGGTGAAAACACTGGCGTTCACGAAAAAAGTCTTTTTCAATAAGGGTGAGGCTATCTTCGCCTCTTCGACATACGAGGACGACAGGCTGGGGGAGATGCTGATCAAGGCAGGAAAGATCACCATGGAACAGTATGACAAATCCGTGGAGGTTCTCAAAAAGTCCGGGAAGCGCCTCGGTGCAATATTGGTCGAGAACGGGTATATTAGCCCCAAAGACCTTTTCTGGGGCGTGAAGTATCAGGTCAGGGAAATCGTCTACAGTCTTTTTTTGCTCGAAGACGCTGAATACGAATTCACTGAAGGAGACATGCCGTCCAATGAGGTAATTACCCTGAAAATGAGTATGGGGAACCTCATTTACGAAGGGGTTAAGAGAATAGATAACTGGACCAGAATCAAGAATGAGATGCCCGGGACAGAGACAGTCGTCAGATTAAGCAGCAATCCTGCGACTCTCTTTCAGAATGTCGAACTGAGCCCCCAGGACAGAAAAATGCTCTCTATTATCAACGGAAGGAAAACAATCAAAGAGCTGGTTGACAGCGCATGGATTGGATCCTTCGAGGGTATGAAGATACTCTATGTGCTCTGGTCCATAGGGGTAATTGAGGAAAAAGTTAAAGAAACAGAAGAGATTCCTGTAATGAAGGATGTTTTTTCACTGGATGAGATACTGCAACCCACATCAGGTGATGATTTCTCATTTGTTCAGAAGGTGGATGAATTATATATCAACCTGGACAACCTCAGCCCGAACGATCTTCTCGAAGTTAGTTCTGATCCTGATCCCGAAACGTTAACCAGGAACTATTACCGTCTCACCAGGGAGTTTCACCCGGACAGGTATTTGAGTGCAGCTGATCCTACGCTGAAAGACAAACTCAACACAATCTTTGACGCAATCGAACATGCGTATGCTGCGCTGAAAAAAGATGATCCGTCCATGTCAGCAACAACAGAATTGCAGGATAAATCCCAGGATCTTTTCAAACAGGGAGTCGCGGAATTCAAAAAAGGGAACTTTCCTGCTGCGGCTGAATCCTTCAGATCAGCGGCCGAAAGATCGCCAGATAATGCCAAACTGTGGAGTTACCTGTCACTGGCCCTGATTAAGATACCGAACAGGATACAAGACGCGGAAAAAGCCCTGCTCGAGGCGATTAAGGTAGACCCTCATAATGCAGACCACTATGTAAACCTCGGACTGATTTATCTTAAGCAGAATATGAAGAAAATGGCCTCTCTCCAGTTCGAGAAGGCATTGAAGCTTGACCCGCAGAATGCAAAGGCAAAAAAGGGATACCAGCAGACAAGGGAATAATTATTTTCTCTTAAAAACCCCGCTCTTTCCCCCCCGTTTTTCCATCAGCCTGATATCCGAAATAATCATCTCCCTGTCGACCGCCTTGCACATGTCATAAATAGTCAGAGCAGCAGCAGATACCGCAGCGAGGGCCTCCATCTCCACCCCTGTCTGACCCGTAGTTTTTACCTGCGCCCGTATGTATATTATGCTTTGCCTGGTGTCATGAGAGAAGTCTATATCGACGGAAGTAATATTCAGGGGATGACACATCGGGATCATATCACCTGTCCTTTTTGCTGCCATGATTCCTGCTGTCCGTGCAACACAGAGGACGTCGCCCTTGGGAACCCTGTTGTCCAGTATCAGCTTCAGTGTATCTGTGTTCATGTGCACTGATCCTTTCGCCAAAGCTGTTCTCCTTGTCGGCGGTTTTTCAGTAACATCAACCATTTTCGCCCTTCCCTTTTTATCGAGATGCGTCAGTTTCCTCATCGGTCATCACCCCTGCTTCACGAATATTCCGCACTATGTCTTTCTCGACCAAACGCTTGTTCTTCCTATGAGCGAAAATCCGATATACCCGCGGACTTTCAGTTTATGTTCTTCCAGAGTCATTTTGCAGGAATATGTTTTCCCGTTCTTGGGATCATAAATTTTCCCGTCATCCCATCTGTTGTCATTCCTGTATGAGAACCCTGTCAGTATCTGCAGTCCCATGAGTTTTTTGTCCCTCAGGGTTTCATCAGGGTTTTTTGCATCAATCTTGTCTTTTCCTTCCTCATTCTTCGGGTTCCTGAGCCAGACGATTTTTCCGCAGTATCTTTCGCTGCACTTGAATATCTTGATAACCGCGGTACCTTCTTCGTTGTACCATTCGCCAACGATTGCATCAGGATTCTGTGCGGAGGCATTGACACTGAAGAACAGCCCCATTGCGATGATACAGAAGATAATCCGTTTCATAATACCCTCCTTTATCTGTGTAAATTCAGATTGCCTCTATTATATCGCATAAGGGATATACGGTAAACGAGGCAGCGCGAATGCTCTCACAAACATAGCACTGCACAAATCTTATTGAGGACGGTCTAATCCGTGCTTCCGTAAAATAGCAGAAAACTCATAAGACTGGAATAGCTCCATAAGCTTCTCTGTTGCAATTTGCTGTTTCTCCGTCCAATTACCACGTATTCTGATCGCATAAAGAATTTCGGTATGGTTTCCGGGCAATGGCTCTGGTTCTTTAAGGGTTCCGCCGAGAGAAACAATATCAAAAAGATCCGGAGTTTTATCGAGAAAAAAGGCTTCGCTTTTTTTGGTGCCGAAGGCGGGATTTGAACCCGCACGGCCTTGCGACCACTAGACCCTGAACCTAGCGCGTCTGCCAGTTCCGCCACTTCGGCACACAGATATTATACGTGAAACGTATCCCGCCTTACCAGTCCAGCGGCAAGCCTTCGGTTTTTGTAATAAGCCACTTGGTCCGCTCTTTTTCGAGGGTAAATCTCAGACGTGCCGGGCTCGGCATATCTCCAAGAATATAGCCGGTATCGCTGCCCATGGTTGCGATAACCCGCACATCCAGTTCAGCAGACGCAGTATTTTCACCGACCGTAATCTTGAGATTTTCGTATTCGATCTTTATGTCAGACAGTTGCTGAAAGACCTTTTTCATCGATTCCTTCAGATACAGATAGGTCAATCCATAGTCATCCCGGTAGTTGAAGGAAACTTTCGACATTACTGCCTCGATATCCTCCTTTTCAATGGCTACGGCACCTTCCCTGAAAAGCTTCTTTATCCTGCTCATATCTGACGGGAACAGAAAATAGAGGAAAATCGGTACAAGAATGACGAGAAATATGAGAAGAATGGTTTTTTTGCTCATCGGCTCCTCCGCTCGCCTCAGTTTTCCGTAACCGCGATGAGAGATTCCCTGATCACCTTCAGCAATTGCTGCAGATTCTTTCTGCTGATGCTCAAGGGTGGCATTATCACGATAACATTGCCGAGGGGCCTGATAATTACTCCGTTGTCCCTTGCATGATATGCAACACGCCATCCCATCTTCTCGGCCCAGTCGTAAGGTTCCCTGGTCACCTTGTTTTTTACCATCTCAATCCCTGCCATGAACCCCGCGTTCCGGACATCTCCCACATGCTCAAGTCCGGACATTTCCTTTAACCATGCTTCGAGTATCATGATTTTCTCCTGAAGTGCATCCAGTGTCTTTTCATGTTCGAATACATCGAGGCATGCGATTGCTGCGGCACATGCGAGGGGGTTTCCTGTATAGGAATGGCCGTGGAAGAATGTCTTCAGTTCTCTGAATTCTCCGAGAAACGCATCGAATATCTCGCCGGTTGAGAGGGTAGCTGCAAGCGGCAGATACCCCCCGGTAATTCCCTTTGAAAGGCAAAGGATGTCCGGCAGCGCATCTTCATGCGCACATGCAAACATCTTTCCCGTTCTGCCAAAGCCAGTTGCCACCTCATCGGCTATCATTATTATGTTATATGCAGTACACAATTCCCTGACCCCTTTCAGGTATCCCGGCGGAGAGGCGATCATTCCTCCCGCAGCCTGCATCTTGGGCTCAATGATTATTCCGGCAATCTCGTCCCCATGCAGCCTGAATATCTCTTCGAGTGACCCGAGGCATGCAATCTTGCAGCCGGGATATTCTCTGCCAATCTCACAACGGTAGCAGTAGGGAGAAGGCGCCTGGTATGTCTTGAACAGGAGCGGACCAAATGCCTGATGGAAGATATCGACTCCGCCGACACTGACCGCGCCGATTGTATCGCCGTGATATGCATTGTTCAGGGAAACAAACGCGTTTTTCCCTTTCGCACCCCTGTGCTTCCAGTACTGAAAGGCCATTTTGAGGGCAATTTCAACAGATGTCGAGCCATTGTCCGAATAGAACACCCTGTGTAACCCTTCTTGCGCGCCTTCTTCCGTCTCTTCCTTATCGGCCCGGGTACCGGACGCCAGGGCAAATGCTCTCTGCACAGTCTTTACCAGCTTTTCAGCCAGCAGTATCGCAGGCTCGCTGCTCAGGCCAAGCAACGTGCTGTGGGCTATCTTATCCAGTTGTGCCCTGATTGCATCATCTATTTCCTTTTTTCTGTGTCCGAAAATATTCACCCACAAGGATGAGACGCCGTCAAGATACCATCTCCCGTATGTGTCCTTTAAAAAGCAGTCCCTCCCCTCCGTGATGATAACCGGTTTTTCTCCGAGCCAGTCCTTCATCTGAGTGAACGGATGCCAGATATATTGCCTGTCAAGCTCTTCCAAACGTCTGTTGTCCTCAGTCAGTCCCATAATTTACTCGCGATGTGCGACAAATATCCTTTTTATGCCGGCATAATCTTTTTTCAGTGTGATGTTCCGGTACCCTTTATTTTCTGCCATCTCTCTTACCCGTTCCGCCTGGCCGAACCCCAGTTCCAGCATTAAGATACCATTCTTCTGCAGGTAATTTCCCGCTTCAGACAGAATCAAACGATACGCATCCAACCCGTCCCTGCCTCCGTCCAGTGCTGCTGTCGGTTCCCAGTCCCTTATCTCGGGCTGTAAATGCACGATATCATCATGTGGTATGTACGGAGGATTTACGATCACCATATCGGCTTCACACTGTGCATCACTTCCTGCAAAAAACCCTCTCAAAGGGTCGAAAAAAGACCCCTGCAGGAAATGCACATTCCCCACGCCGTTGATACCGGCATTCTGCCGTGCATATCGTATTGCTGTCCCGGAAATGTCTGTCCCGAACACCTCTGCCACAGGAAACTCTCTCGCGAGTGCAATGGCTATGCACCCGGTTCCGGTGCAGAGGTCCACTATCCTTGATTTCCTGCTGCCGAGTGCGGATTGCGCAATCATTCTCACCGCTTCCTCAACCAGCAGTTCTGTCTCAGGCCTGGGGATCAGAACTCCCGGTCCGACCGATATCCGCAACCCGTAAAATTCAGTGTATCCGATGATATATTGCATAGGCTCCCTCGCCGATCTTCTTTTCAGGCATTCCCTGATCCGGGAAAGCACATCGTCGGAAATCTCCGGATTATCCCTGTGAAGGGATAACAGGTCAGTATCAAGACAGTGAGACAATATGATTTCTGCCTCCTTTTCCGCACTTTCTATGCCCTGTTTCCTGAGCATTTCTATCGCTATCTTCATCTGTTCAAAAGCTTTCATATGTCATAGTGCGGTTTGATGGATATCATGATGCGGTCACAATCAATGCAAAGCCTGAAAACATCAGGAATGCCCCCGCAAGCCTTTCACGAATATTCCTTTCCATAAAGAGATAATATCCGAATATGACGCCGATTATCACGCTCATCCTCTTAATGGAGATCATGTAGGCAACCTTAGTAAGGCTTATTGCAATCATATGGGAGGCTATCATTACTGCATAAAAAAGTCCCGGAGCAAAAAGACCAGTATATCTCTTCTGTACGATAAAAACCCCTGCGTCTTTCCTCCCCGCAATCAGCGCTATCGGGGTAAATACAATTGTCAGAGTGATAAAATATGTTATGCCGAAAAACAAGGGAGACGAGTGTTCAATGGCCATTTTTCCCAGAGAGGAGGTCACACTGTAGATCAGAGCAACCAGTATCATGAAAACTGAACCTCTTTCACGGGTAACAGCCCTGAAAGGCTCAAGAAACCCCTTGCGCACCGTATGAATGTTGAGCATGTAGCCTCCTGCAGCAATCAGAAAAATTCCCGCAGCGCCCTGAAGTGAAACCTTTTCCCCCAGCATGACATACGAAATCCCGATCAGAAATACCGGGGTAAGAGAAAGGAAGGGGAGTGTCAGGCTCAAGGGAGAGGCCTTCAGTGCTTTTATATAGAACACCATCGCCAGTATCTCAAGAGGCATGGCAAGCAGGAATGCCTGATAAAATCCTGTATCAAGGTCAGGTATCGGGACAAATATCCAGAGGATCGCAAGCAGAGGGACGGAAAAGAGCAGCCTGCACCATGCAACAAGATACTCGTTATTCCCTGTCAGTGCCTTTTTGGTAAGCGCGTCGCTGGCAGCAAGTGTGAATGCTGACACAAGCGAGAGCAATATCCAGGTAGAGGCCATTGAATTTTGTTAATTAATTTTATTAATTAATTTCGAATAATATGTTATTTATATATTGTGGTTGACATCTGCATACTTATGTGATATAGATGGTATGAACATTAAAGAATCCAATTAATAGATAACATGAATTATTTTGCTATTTCTGTTATTTTCCGTTTTCTACGCAATCCAAACTTGCTACCTATTATAATGCAACCAATTTAAAGAAAGGAGGAGTCTATGAATGTTATTACGCGAAGAGAATTCTTAAGGATCTCCGGCGTTGCGGCGGCCGGCCTGACATTCAGCCACATGGGGTTTGACATGTCGCCTGTTCAGGCGTATGCTGCGGAGCTTCGGACCGCACTCCGGATCAAAGGGGCCAGGGAAACTCCCACGATCTGCTGTTTCTGTTCGGTAGGATGCGGCATCCTGGTTTCCACAGACAAAAAAGGAAAGGTGATCAATGCCGAGGGCGACCCTGATCATCCCATCAGTGAAGGAGCGCTCTGCGCCAAAGGGGCCTCCTCGTATCAAATCGCGGTTAATGAAAATCGCCTGAATAAGGTACGGTATCGTGCACCCAACAGCGCCGCATGGAAAGAGGTAAGCTGGGAATGGGCTTTGAACAAAATCGCGGCAAACATCAAGAAGAGCAGGGACAAAAGCTTCGTCGGGAAGAACAAGGACGGCAAGGTAGTAAACCGTACCGACGGTATTGCATCCGTCGGAAGTGCAGCGATGGACAATGAAGAATGCTGGCTGTATCAGACATTCCTGAGATCGCTCGGACTCGTCTATATTGAACATCAGGCCCGCATATGACACAGCGCCACTGTAGCGGCTCTGGGAGAGTCGTTCGGACGAGGCGCAATGACAAATCATTACATTGACTTCAGGAATTCCGATGTTATCCTCAACATGGGAGGAAACGTCGCAGAAAATCATCCTGTCTCCTTCAAATGGGTTCAGGCAGCCCGCGATAAAGGCGCAACATTCCTCCACGTGGATCCCCGCTTTACAAGGACGTCTGCCAAAGCTGATATCTTTACCAGGCTTCGCTCAGGAACGGATATCGCATTTCTCGGCGGACTGATCAGATATATCCTCGACAACAATCTCTATGATGAGTTTTATGTAAAAAATTACACGAATGCCACATTTATCCTGAACGACCAGTACGGGTTCGACGACGGTCTCTTTTCCGGATATGACCCGACAAAACGTTCCTATGACAAGGCGAAATGGGCTTTTGAAAAGGATGAAAAAGGTATCCCCAAAAGAGACACGTCCCTTAAGGATGAGAAATGCGTTTATCAGCATCTCAAAAAACATTTCTCACGCTATTCCATGGAAAAGGTTGTTGCAATAACAGGAACACCCCAGGAAGATCTCGAGAACGTATATAAAACATATGCGGCAACGGGTGTCCCTGAAAAAGCAGGGACTATCCTTTATGCAATGGGATGGACACAGCATACGGTCGGAACCCAGAATATCCGCACCATGGCCATTATCCAGCTTCTCCTTGGCAATATGGGGATAGCCGGAGGCGGCGTGAACGCCCTTCGCGGTGAATCGAATGTCCAGGGATCAACAGACCATGCACTCCTTTTCCACATCATCCCTGCATATATGCCTACGCCGAGGGCGAAGCAGCAGGCCCTCGAAGACTATAATGCAACAACACCCAAAACCAGCGACCCGAGAAGTGCGAACTGGTGGCAGAACAGGCCGAAATATATCGCAAGCCTCCTGAAATCCATGTACGGTGATAAGGCAACAAAAGACAATGATTTCGGCTATTCATGGCTGCCAAAACTGGAGGACACACAGAACGCGTCATGGTTAATGCTGTTTGACGAAATGTACAAAGGGAAGTTTACCGGCTTCTTTGCCTGGGGCATGAACCCTGCCTGCTCAAGCGCAAATGCGGGAAAAGTCAGGGAAGCATTGAAAAAACTTGACTGGATGGTGAATGTCAACCTCTTCGACAATGAAACGGGTTCCTTCTGGAAGGGCCCCGGAATGGACCCCAAGAAAATTAAAACCGAAGTCTTCCAGCTTCCCTGTGCTGCCTTCATGGAAAAGGAAGGGAGCGTCACCAACAGCGGCCGCTGGAGCCAGTGGCGATGGAAAGCAACAAACCCTCCCGGACAGGCAATGCCGGACAGTGAAATCATGTTTGAACTCATGAAGAAAGTAAAGGCACTCTACAAAAAAGAAAAAGGCGCATTTCCTGATCCTGTGCTGAACCTGAAATGGGATTACGAAACGAATAAAAAGTTCGATATCCATGCGGTTGCAAAAGAGATCAACGGTTATGATCTTGCCACCGGTAAACTTGTTGCCAACTTTACCAAATTAAAAGACGACGGGACGACCTCCTGCGGGAACTGGCTTTTCTCAGGAAGCTATACAGAAGAGGGAAATATGGCTGCCCGCAGAAAAAAAGACGACCCAACCGGCCTTGGCCTTTTCCCGCAATGGGCGTGGTGCTGGCCGATCAACAGAAGGATCATTTACAACCGTGCTTCTGTAGATCTTGAAGGCAAGCCACGGAATCCGGCGAAGACTGTGGTGAAGTGGGATGCGGAAGCGAAAAAATGGATCGGTGATGTACCTGACGGTGGCTGGCCCCCGATGGGTACCGAGGGCTTTTACCCGTTTATCATGAAGCCGGACGGAGTTGCGTCGATATTCGGTCCTGGTCTGGCAGACGGACCATTCCCCGAACACTATGAACCTCTCGAATGCCCGATCGAAAAGAATATCATGTCGAACCAGAGGATCAACCCCGTGATAAAGATATTCGAGGGAGGACTGGATACATTCGCAACATGCGACCCCAAATATCCTTTTGTATGCACAACCTATAGGGTAACCGAACACTGGCAGACAGGTGTTCTTACCCGTTGGCTGCCCTGGCTCCTCGAGACTGAACCTCAGATGTTCTGTGAACTGAGCGAGGAACTCGCGAAACTCAGGGGTATCGATAACGGTGACAAAGTCCTTGTCGAAACTTCTCGCGGAAAAGTGGAAGCAACCGCGATTGTCACTTTGCGTTTCAAGCCCTTTGTCGTCGCCGGACAGACGATCCATCAGATCGGCCTCCCTTGGCATTTCGGCTGGCTGCATCCGAAGGATGGTGGAGACAGCGCAAATCTTCTGACACCCACCATCGGCGACCCGAACACCATGATTCCCGAGTCAAAGGCATTCATGGCAAACGTGACAAAAATAACGGCCAAAAAAGCCGGGAAAGCATAAGGGAGGTGATGAACAATGGCGGATAAATCTTTTTTTGTAGATACCACGAAATGTACCGCATGCCGTGGCTGTCAGATCGCATGCAAGCAGTGGAACATGAATCCGGCAACCAAAACTGTCCAGCGCGGAACTCATCAAAATCCCGAAGATCTTTCATACGTTACCTACAAGCTTGTAAGGTTCAGTGAGCATGAGATGCAGGGAAAGCCTGTCTGGTACTTTTTTGCGGACCAGTGCAGGCACTGCTCGACCCCTCCCTGCAAAATAGTGGCCGAATCCCTGAAAGTCAATGCCATCACACTGGACGAGTCTACCGGCGCTGTTCTCTATAACCCGAAAGTCAAGGTCAAAGCGGCTGATTTCAAACAAATCAGGGAGTCGTGTCCCTGGGATATACCGCGATGGGACGAAAAAACCCAGGGAATGGCTAAATGCACCATGTGCATAGACAGGATCAAGGAAGGCATGCTCCCTGCCTGCGTGAAGACCTGCCCGACAGGAACCATGATCTTCGGAGACCGCGACAAAATTCTTGAATTGGCTAAGCAACGTTTAAAAGAGGTCAAAGCTGCGTATCCCAAAGCTGAACTGCTGAACGCCGATTTTGTCCGCACGATCTTTCTTGTGATTGATGAGCCGAAGAAATATCACAAATTTGCCGCTCTTGAAGACGACTCTGTATTGGCATTGTCAGCACACGCGTCACACCGGCCGGGTTAGCATTTACTTGAGTGAAATCGTGAAATGGCTTGTTCCTGCAACAGGAACAAGCCATTTTTGCAAGGAGGCTGCCTTTTGGACAAAAATACCGTCGATAAAAAAGAAAAGATAGCGCATCTCATGGAAAAAAACCCTGCATACAGCGAGTTGCTGGGTTTTTATGGCAGGATAATGGATCAGATATCGGATTCTCATCCTTCACTGAGTGTTACCGGAACGCCTGTCAGGAAAGACGTACTGAAAGTTCAGACTGCTGAAGGCTTTCCCATGTCCAATAAAGAGGACTTTGCCATCGATGTCTCTTCCTCCTCCAGTCTGTTTACCTCAATATGCGCCATTGCCGAGAATGCGACATCGAAGCTGAAAAAAACCATTCAGAAAATACATGCAGCGGTGAAATCAGGGAAACTTCACCGAGAAGAATTACTGAAAAAACATTCTGATCCGGTCTATCTGGAAAATATCGCCAAAAAACTGAAAGTTGACAGGAATATCCTTCGTTTCCTGGTGCATATGAGCATTAAGCCTTCCCTGCACGCATATGCACAACAGATGATGGCACACGCAGATATGAAGAACTGGCGCAGAGGCTATTGCCCGGTCTGCGGATCCCTCCCATTGATATCGGAGTTGCGGGGTGAAGGAGAGCGGTTTTTTCTCTGTTCCTTCTGCGGATGGAACTGGCATGGTGAGCGTCTGAGATGCCCGTACTGCGAGAACGGAGACCATGCAAAGCTTCATTACCTTTACGCAGAGGGACAGGCGGCATACAGGGTTGATCTGTGCGACAAATGCAGGCAATATATAAAAACGGTAGACTCCCGCAAACTCGACTATGAACCGGAACTTGATTTGGAAGATATCATCACGATTCATCTCGATATCATAGCGTCCGGCAAGGGATACAAAAAACCTGTCTCAGCTCTCTGGTGATGAAGAAAGGGGTGCTGCGGGAGGTCAATACATCGCCATTCGCACTGCAGTGAACAACCGGGATGTGTAAGGATTTCCTTTTTCCGGCGAATTATTTTTATGCCTTTTATCCCTGTCCGCCTTTTGCCTGAAACTCTACCACCTTGGACTCTTCCCTGGACATGGATGACCTTCCGTCAAACAGTCCGCCTTCAATAATGGTCAGCTTGCTTGTCTGAATATCCCCGGCAACGCGTCCCTTGGCCTTTATCTCAACAATTTCCTTCGCCCTCAGATTTCCTTCAATCACGCCTGCCACTATGATACCTCTTGCAGCGATATCTCCTTTCAGAGAGGCTTTGTCTCCGAGGATCACCCAATCGGCATTGACATTGCCTTCCATTCTTCCGTCGATCCTGAGAGTGCCTTTGGTATCGATATCTCCTTTAAAGGTTGAGTTCACTCCAACCAATGATTCCAGTTTTTCCGTGTTTTTATGAAACATTACGACCCCTCCTTCATATACTCGGCAGGATTTACCGGGTTCCCGTTTTTCCATATCTCATAATGCACATGCGGCCCTGTAGAGTACCCTGTTGAACCGACGTACCCGATCACATCGCCCTTTCTGACCTTTTGCCCGACTTTTACTGATAGAGCCTTGTTGTGCGCATAAAAGGTCGAATACCCGTGCCCATGCTCGAGCACAACAAGATTTCCGCTGCCGCCGTTCCACCCTGAAAAACTGACGATGCCATCTGCCGTCGCCCTCACAGGGTCACCAGAACTGGTTGAAATGTCTATCCCGGTATGATAATCGTCTCCTCCAGTCCTCGGATTCTTCCTTTTCCCGTAAGAAGAAGATATCGCACCCGCCACCGGCATCCCTCTTGGAGTTGCCAGGTAAATGTCTTTTTGAATCTTCAAATAATCTTTTATTTCACTTACAGTTTCAGCAGTTATATTAATCTGATGCTTTAAGTTTTCCATATCAAGAGAACCGCTATCAGAAGCATTGATGCTCTCAAGAACTTCCTCCTTTGTTCCCAGCGAAAAGAGCCTGTTAAACTCAACTTCTGCATTTTTCAGCGTATGAATCGTGGATTTCAGTTCAGTGAACTCATGGGAATAATAGGCAAGGTTGTCTTTCATCCGATAGTATTCAAACGTATTTACCGCGATTGAAAACACATATACGATTCCGAAAAAAAAGAAAATGACTGAAGCGAAGATACCTATAAAGGGGATTTTTAGATTGACCGGCCTTGCTTTGCTGTGAGGGACCAGCATGATTGTGACGGGGGTAAACGCTTTCTTGAACATACCCTTAATTTTGTGAATATCGAACACCCTTACCTCCTTTTCCAATACGTCCGATTACAAAGGCTGGATATCCTGATTTTCTGAGCAGGTCCACAGCTTCATCAGCTGTGCTTCTGGACACTACCATAACATACCCGATTCCCATATTGAAAGTTCTTTTCATGTCGGCTTCAGGGACGCTTCCGATGTCTTGCACCATCCTGAAAATCTGATGGACAGGCCATGAACCCTCTGTAATTTCCGCATATACTCCTCCGGGCAATATCCTCGGGAGGTTCCCCGGAATACCGCCCCCTGTAATGTGCGCCATTCCCTTTATCTTCACGTTCCCTGCCAGCCTCCTGAATGCATTCACATAAATCCTGGTGGGTTTCAGAAGTTCCTTTCCGAGCACTGAACCGAGTTCAGGCACATAGGTATCGACATGCATTTTTTGGGCATCAAAAAAAAGCCTTCTGACCAGTGAATAGCCGTTGCTGTGCAGGCCATTTGATGCAAGCCCGACCACCATATCGCCCTCTTTGATCTTGGATCCGTCGATTATTTTGCTTTTTTCCACAATACCTACCGCGAATCCCGAAAGATCATATTCTCCTTCTGCATAAAAGCCCGGCATCTCGGCTGTTTCCCCTCCCACCAATGAACACCCTGCCTCCCTGCATCCTTTTACGATACCCCTAATCACTGCTGCCGCCCTGGCTGACACAAGTTTTCCGGTCGCGAAATAATCAAGGAAAAACAACGGCTCAGCGCCACATGTAAGAATATCATTGACACACATCGCAACGAGGTCTATCCCGACAGTATCATGCCTGTTCGTCATAAAGGCGATTTTCAGTTTCGTTCCGACTCCGTCAGTTCCGCTGACAAGCACAGGGCGTTTGTATTTCCTTAGATCGAGCTGAAAAAGCGAGCTGAAGGAACCGATTCCGGTCAAAACCTCCGGCCTGAAAGTCTTTCTGACGACCGGAGAGATAAGGCTGACAAATCTCTCTCCCTCATCAATATCCACACCGGCCTGTTTATAGGTAAGTTTCGCCATCATTATTTAAAAGCACATACGGGAAGGTGTTACGACTTCTACTATTTTGCATAAATGCGCTGTCAAGAGCAAGTGGGGTTACGGCATTTTTCCACAAATCGCAGATGCGCATATAATCGGAGACGTGAAAAGACTTCGCTTACTGAAGGGTGTATCTCGGTCCGCCGCCTCCCTCCGGCAGGTTCCATACAATATTCTCAAAAGGACACTTCAGGTCGCAGGTCTTGCAGTGCATGCAGTTGCTGAAATTCACCTGTATTCGGTTCTCTTCCAGTTCGTACACGCTGGCAGGGCAGAACGCCGTGCACGGTGATTGATATTCTGCAATGCATTTCCTGCATATTGCTTCATCCTTCAGCAGTATATGGCTTTTCTGTCTCTCATCGTGTGACGTGCCGGAGAAGTATACATCGGTTAATTTCGTCACCACAATTCTGTCATCGGCTTTTGGCAAAGGTTCCGGAGCGGCACTTCCGTAAAAACTTTTCATGTCCAGAGTCGTCTCGTAATCCGGTTTTGTCTTCAGTTCCCCCAACGGTGTTGCCCCACCGGCGAGTAACTGCATTCCGAGAAGCAGCCCTCCCGGAAAAGGAATTCCCTTCGCAGCCGCAGGCGTGAAATTACGGCTCTTCCGGAGATCAGCATATATCCAGCTTTGCCGCATTTTCTCTTCATATCCTGCCAGCCGGCTCTCGGAAAAATCTTTTGTCCTGAACGCCTCAAAGAGTACTTCGGCCGCAATCATTCCCGACTTCATGGCAGTATGGAGCCCTTTCAATTTCCTCGAATCGACAAGGTTCGCAGAGTCACCGGTAATCATTATACCGTCGGAGGCAAGTTTTGGGATGGAGAAATACCCTCCGCAGGGAAGCGTTCTTGCACCGTAATGTGTGGGCTTTCCGTCTCTGATGATCCCGTAAATCAGCGGATGCTGTTTAAATTTTTGCAGATCCTTGTGCGGGTCAAGCTGCGGGTCTTCTGAGCTGAGATGCGCGATAAGCCCGATGACAACCTGGGTCTCTGAAATGCAGTAGAGAAATCCGCCACCGGAAAGTCCTTTCCGGAACGGATATCCGAGCGTATGGATGCATTCCCCCTTTTGCATGGGATTGGATTTCAGTTCATAAATCTCTTTCACCCCCAGCTCGTATATGGAGGGCGACCTGCCTTCGTGAAGATGCAGTGTTTCGACAAGATTCCTGCGCAAGGTGCCGTTGCTGCCTTCACCAAGCACTACAACCTTTGAGTTCAGAATATATCCGGGGGTCTCATATCCGCCATTCTCCAGAAGACGCTTGTCATCCGTCCGGACGCCGGTTACTCTGGCACCTTCATAAAGTATTTCGACCGCGGCCGTTCCCTCAAGAAGCATTATTTTCTTCTTTTCCGCTATCCCGGAAAGCCAGCCGACAAATCTGGAAAGCGAAAGGAGATAGTTGCCGTGATTATTCAGGAAATTGGGGGTAAAAGGGACTCTGATCTTTTCTTTTGCGGTCAAAAAATAAATGGTTTCCCTGTTCACCACAGCATCGACAGGGCATTCAAGCTGTGCATGGTCGGGCAACAGTTCCTTCAGCACGTCAGGAATGAGCACCGCTCCGGAAATGTTATGCGCACCAAAATATGCGCCTTTTTCGAGAACCGCAATTTTATCTTCGATCTCAATTCTCTCGCCCTGCTGTTTCCCGCTTTCAATACCTTCATTATATTTCTGAATAAGGTTTGCCAAATGAATCGCACTGCTTAGATTGGCAGGCCCGCCGCCGACAAACACCACATCGAAATCAATCACTTCGCGTTCCATAGGTTATGCCCCTTCCCTTCTCTTCATTCGCTTCAGTTGCATCGTGATGTGCAGAGACTGCTGCACAGATATTTCCGGATAATATCCGACCATCCGAGATAAATATCCCTGTCCTGAGCCCCTCAACAATGCATCTGCCAGATCATACCACCATTCGCATTATTGAACACATCTCAGCCTCTTTATGATACACCAACCGACTTCAAATATTGTGTCATATATCTCATTTGCCGTTGCAGTCTGATATCTGACATGCGCGTTCGCTGCATTCACTCATTCCGGAAACTCAGATATTCACATGACTTTCCCTCATAAAGCAGCTCAGCTGAGAGAATAAAAAATATGTTTGATATTTTTTTCCTACTCAGGTAGGATTGACTGCGCTGGAAATATTTCTAAAATTATAATTATCAGGTGGGGCACAAAAAATAGCCCGAACAGGGCAATGAAGGCTGCAGCAGCAATTCGCATTGCATCACAAACTTTGAAGAAAAGGTAAACCCGTGCTTATAACCGTCATTTACACGAATGGTAAATATGGAGTGGTAGACAGCGCAGAACTGAATGAACTTATTCACTCAAAGAAGATCAAAAAAATTCTGCGGTCAGATGGCTGGTGCACTCCTGGGAAAGACATTATGCGGCAAAATGCTGCAGGTGATTACAATGGGCATGAGAGACGGCAATCCTTCAGAAGAACCTCTACCGTCAAATAAGTGCTATCAGATATCCGCACGAGCGATTCGTTAGCAACCTAATTTTTTGCCTCTACCAGTTTTCCGTTCACAAATTTATGAATTATGCTCGAAATATATGCCTGATAAGGCAATCCCTCGCTTACTGCCTTTTTCTGCAATTCAGTCAGGTCTCTTTCGGAAATTCTTATATTCAGTCTTTTGTCTTTCTTTAACGTGTTCCTTGCATATTTCATAAGTTCAGCTTTTCTTTTTGCACGGTTCTTGACCGGAATCCATTCACCTCTTTCATAGCTGTCCAATATTTTTTGTTCTTCCTTAGTTAATTTATCTTTCATTTTTCCCTCCGAAATATACGTCTGTTGCCTTTCTACTCGGAATAATAGTCTTCAGAAATATCTCTTCCGCATCCTCGACATAAGGAATAAGGTATGCATAATTATTTATTCCGATTACCAGGTCTATTTAAGATACCTTTTCGAGCCGATCTGCTACCCACACTTTGATTATGGATTGCCGGGGCACACCCAAACGCTTTGCTTCTTTATCCAATAACTGAATCATCCATACCGTGAAATCTACATTTCTTTAGGAACGTCGCACTGAAATAATCCGGACTGTTTCGCTTCGATACGTAATAATGGCAGACCAGCAATTGCCGTTGCCATTAATAGTAAAGCAAGGACGAGAAGTATTTTGGGATGGTTGTAAACTGAGCTGAAATGTGTATATTTCATATCTTCATTCATGACCTTTGGGCATGAGCCGCGCCACTATGCACATTTGAAGAAAAAGACAGGCATTATTCGTCGTCGGTCTCGATGCTTTTGTTATAAGCTATATCTTTTCTGAATCATTCATTTTTCTTCCAGGCAGCAATAATCGTCAGTATTGTCATTATCGCTGGCGTCAGCAAAATTGCACCAACGCTTCCGCTGTATGGTGCCATAAGCCATGTCGTAACTGGAAACCCAGCCCATAATGTCAGGAACGATTTGAAGTTTTCAGCTGTGAGAAGTTTGCCGCCCCAAGGAATCGCTCCTATGGCCATTCCGAGTGGGGCAAAAAACCAAATACCAACCATCATAAGTAGAGGTAGACTTATTGTGTATTTCGGAAGTGTCCCTCAATTTCCCGAATGAGTAATTGTCATTAATCTTTCGCTCTAATCAGTTGAAATAAGTTCAGCATCGTTTTCAGTTGGACTAGCAAAACTTGCGTGTCTACATCGTCGCCATGTTTTACCTCGACCCACACTTTATTTACTTGTTTCAATGCATCAATTAACTCGACCACTTTCCAGCCACCTGGTACGTAGGTATCAATACAAGGTTTATTTCGTTCTAAGGACTTCTCAATTAACGCGACAAGATTCCCTAGCGTAAGTTTGGATATCGAATTTGGACCATTTATGGCTGAGCGCAAGTCCGTCTCATAGTTCAACGAACAATTCTTTAGAACGCACAATGTATAAGACCGGACTTCTTTTTCAAAGGTCTTTGCTGCCTTTCCAAATATGCCGGCCACATGGGAACCACTAAGTGAACCTGCTTCCACTCTTTTGATTGCATCCATTAAATATGCTATTGGGTCTGTACTCATTGGTCGCCCCTCATATGTGTTTTTTAATCGTTTGCTTGAGTTCGCCTAAAATCTCATTTGCTGTGATTCGATAAACTTCGATGCTTTCGCCATAAGGGTCTGAAATATTAAGACCAAGTATCTTTTTTGAATCTGCTCCCATCGCACAGAGCTCAGAAACTATACTAGGAGTCATTGCTATAATCAGATCAAAGCTTGTTAAATCTTGTCTTCGTAAGGATCGAGAGCGATGATGGTTTATATCCAATCCCATCTCTTTCATTACAGTTAGAGCTTGGTTTGTAGGACGTAGCCCATCAGCAGTATCTAGTCCTGCACTTTGAACTTCTGCTGCAGCCCCAAGAAGGGAACTTGCTATCGCTGCTGCCATCGGACTCCTGCAAGTATTTCCCTGACAGACAATTAGAATTCGCTTTATTGACATTGAAACGCCTCGCATTGTTCAGACGCATAATACTGCGCAGGGGCCACCAAGCCCTGAAAACTTTTCGAGATTATCCCCTGTCGCCTCGATTTGCCGGTTGGGTTTAAAATGCTTCAATACCGATGTCCGGTTCTTTGCTCTGAATTATTTCTTCCAGCATCTCAGTTAGATTACTTACTAAGGTTTGAGCCTCTTCGCTTTTTGCAAATTTCAAGATCTTTTGAGCAAAGGAAAAAACATCGTCATCCCCCAAAATCCATCTAATTTGATTATTTGTAGTATACGCTTTTAGAATTCTGATAACTTCTGCATCTTTATAATCATCGTACTCCATTAATTTTGCTATTGCCTTATGCGTCACTGCGAAATTTCCTGATCGCTCTAGTCGTTCAATCGCTGTGGCCTTATCTATCTCATCAGATAATTTAATTTCTGGAAAATATTTTCTTAAGAAGTCAGGCAGATTTTTATATAATTCAACATTACCTCCATTTGTCGCCAACCACTCCCTCTGCAAGTATTCTTTTGGAGCGCCAACTATTAGGTCAGATTCAAAATCACCGTCTGCACTCAGCACAATTAACGTTGAGTTTGCAGGTACAACAGACAACAACCATTCCCAATTAACTGCATCACCGATACTGTTTGCTTTGCCCGGAGGGTTACCGAGTTCTTTTCGACGTTTCGCCTTAAGAAATATATCGTTGTTAAAAGACACAGGCTTCACTTCTGAAAAAAGCTCATGAATTACACTGTCTGCTTTCAATTGATTTGACTTGCTGTCTTGGTCAACTATTTTCGTAATCTGGAGTACAATCAAAAAGTGTGTAAATAGATGAGTAGGCGGTGTATCCTTTTAAGGTTGAACTGGAATCAACAAAAGAAAGGAGACACCACCATGAGAAAGGGTATCACCGGGGCAGTACAGCCGTC